>JAPOVS010000069.1:10109-78972 GCA_026708055.1 bacterium
CAAAATCCTCATTCAAGCGGGTGATAGCTTCATCGACAAAGCTGTCTTGTCGGGTGCCGTGGTGGCCGCCGCCGCGGCCGCCCGGCGGGACCGCCCGCCCACCGCGATATCGGCTGCCGGCGGCGACCTGCGCGCCGTGCCCGGGCGCGCCGGCGACAGCTCCGGCTCGGAGACCGGGCAGGATCGCCCGGGGCATCGGGGCGCCGGTCGTTAGACTCCTTCGGCGGCGCACCGGGATTCTCCCCGCGCACGCCCCACAGACCACGACAGCGGCCTCGCACTTGATCCTCGCACCCGACGCCAGACTCCCCGCAGCCACTTCCCGCCGCACCGACGATGACCCCCTGCGGATCGCGCTGCTCACCTACCGCGGCAAGCCGCACTGCGGCGGCCAGGGGGTGTACACGCGACAGCTCAGCAGGACGCTCGTGGAACTCGGCCACCACGTGGAGGTGTTCTCCGGCCAGCCGTATCCGGAACTCGACGGGCGGGTGCCGCTGTGGCAGCTCCCGAGCCTGGACATCTTCAACGACCACTTCCCCGGCCGGCGACCCGCCTTCTGGGAGATCAAGACGGCGGCCGACCGCCTCGAGGTCTGGGCCACCCGGTTGGGAGTGTTCTCCGAGCCGCTGGCGTTCAGCGTGCGGGCGTGGCAGGAACTGCGCCGACGCGCCGACGACTTCGACCTGGTGCACGACAACCAGTCGCTGGGCTACGGGATTCTGGCCCTGCGACGGGCCGGGCTGCCGATCATCGCCACCATCCACCATCCGATCACCGTCGACCGCCGCCTGGAGATGGCTCAGGCCAAGACCCGCCAGGAGCGCTTCGGGAAGAAGCGCTGGTACTCCTTCACGAGGATGCAGACCCGTGTGGCCAGGCGCCTGCCGCGGGTGCTGACGGTGTCGGAGTCCTCCCTCCTGGACATCTGCCGCGATCACCGGGTGGCGCCCGACCGCATCGCCGTGGTGCCCGTCGGCGTGGACCCCGACGTGTTCCGGCCGAGGCCAGAGGTGCTGCGCCGGGACGCCCTGCTGGTCACGACCGCCTCGGCGGACGTGGCGATGAAGGGGATGGCGTACCTGCTGGAGGCGCTGGCTCAACTGCGCTCCAGCGGCCGCAAGGCGGAGCTCACGATCATCGGCCGGCCCCGCGCGGACAGCCCCACCCTCGAGAGGATCCAGCTGATGGGCCTCAGCGACGCCGTCCGGTTCGTGTCGGACCTCAGCGAGGCGGAGATCGTGAATCTGTACGCCGAGGCCGCCGTCGCCGTGGTGCCGTCCCTGTACGAGGGGTTCTCGCTGCCGGCCATCGAGGCCATGAGTTGCGCCGTCCCGCTCGTGACCACCACCGGCGGCGCCCTGCCCGAGGTCGTGGGCCCCGACGGCGAGACCGCCCTGCTGGTGCCGCCGGGCGACGCCGCCTCGCTGGCGGGCGCGCTGCAGAGAGTCCTCGACGACCCCGAACTCGGCCGGCGGCTCGGGCAGGGCGGGCGGCGCCGCGTGCTCGACAACTGGAGCTGGCGCCACACCGCCGAACGAACCGTGGAGCAGTACCGCATCCTGCTGGCCGGCACGGGCCGCCGCTCGGCGCGCTGATCGTGGAAACCGTCGACTACCGCCGTCTCGAGCTCGCGCCCGGTCACAGGGTCCTGGATCTGGGCTGCGGCTTCGGCCGCCACGCCTTCGGCGCGCTGCGCCGCGGCGCCGACGTCCTGGCCTGCGATCTGGGGCGCTCCGAACTGGCGGAGGTCCGAGACATGGTCGCCGCCATGCGCGACGCCGAGGAGATACCGGCCGGCGCCTTCGCGATCACCGTCGGCGCCGATGCGCGGCGTCTGCCCTTCGCAGACGGCGGCTTCGACCGGATCATCGCCGCAGAGGTCCTCGAACACATCGACGACGACGGCGCGGCGCTGGCGGAGTTGGCCCGCGTGCTGCGACCGGGCGGGGTGCTGGCGGTGACCGTGCCGTCGTGGCTGCCCGAGAAGCTGTGCTGGCTGCTCTCGGAGGAATACCACGCCCCCGCCGTGCCTGGCGGGCACGTCCGCATCTACACGCTGCGCCGCCTGCGAGCCCTGCTGCGCGAGGCGGGTCTGCTGCCGCTGGGCCGGCACCGGGCGCACGCCCTGCACTCCCCCTACTGGTGGCTGCGCTGCGCCGTCGGCCCGGGCGACGACGACCACCGCCTGGTGCGCGCCTACCGTCGCCTGCTGTGCTGGGAGATCGAGCGCCGACCGCTCATCGCCAGGGTGGCCGAGCGCCTGCTGCGCCCGCTCATCGGCAAGAGCGTGGTGCTGTACGCCGTCAAGGACCCGGGCGCCTCAGCCGAGCGGGCGGGCGCTGCGGCGCGGGCCGGCCGGCGCGTCCGGCACCGGGCGACGGCCGGCGGCGAGATCCCCCGGGTGACCTCCGAGTACCTGCGCGAGGTCCCGGGGCTGCTGAGCCACGCCGACGTGACCGCCACCGCCGAGGGCATCGTCGAGTGGCAGCTGGACTCGGGCCTCATCCTCTGGTTTCCCGGCGGCCACGCCGACCCGTGGAACCACGTCGAGTGCGCCATGGCTCTCGACGTCACCGGGTACCACGCCGCGGCCGAGCGGGCGTACGACTTCCTGGCCGCAACGCAGCGGCGTGACGGCGCCTGGCACCGCTACTACACGGCCGACGGCGTGGAGGAGCACAAGCTGGACGCCAACTGCACGGCCTATGTGGCCTGCGGCGTCTGGCACCACTACCTGATGACCCGCGACCGCGGCTTCCTGGAGGCCATGTGGCGGGTCGTGGAGCGGGCCGTGGGGTTCACCCTGGACCTGCAGCAACCCCGCGGCGAGATCCGCTGGGCGCGCCACGCCGACGGCACGCCGTGGCCGTTCGCGCTGCTCTCCAGCTCGAGCAGCATCCACCACAGCCTGCGGTCGGCGGTGGCCATCGCCGCCGAACTCGGCCTCGCGCGCCCGCGCTGGGAGACGGGCGCCGCCCGCCTGGCCGGCGTGATCAGCCGAGTGCCCGACGCCTTCGCCCCCAAGGACCGCTTCGCAATGGACTGGTACTACCCGGTGCTGGCCGGGATCCTCCAAGGGGACGACGCCCGCCGCCGCCTGCTGGACCGCTGGGACGACTTCGTGCTGGAGGGCTGGGGGGTGCGCTGCGTGGCCGACCGCGACTGGGTGACGCCCGCCGAGACCGCCGAGTGCACCCTGGCGTGCCTCGCCGCCGGTCTCACCTCCGAAGCCTGGGACCTGTTCGGCTGGTCGCAGCGCCAGCGGGACGCTGACGGGCGCTACTGGACCGGCATCGTGCTGCCCCAGGAGCACCGCTTCCCCGCCGGCGAGAAGGCCAGCTACAGCGCCGCGGCCCAGTTGCTGGCCGCCGACGCCCTGACCGGCGCCACAGCGGCGTCGGGACTGTTCACCCGCCGCGGCGACCTGGCGGCGCCGGTGCGGGGCGGGCCGCCCGCCGCCGGCTGAGCCGGCCGGCCCGGCGGTCGCCGCAGCCCGAGCGCGGCTCCGCCCCCTCCAACCCCGCGGCCCGCGGCCGGTCGTCAGCCGGTGCGGTGCAGCACCCGCAGCGAGCCGGTGAAGCCGATCTCGGTGAAGCCGCCCGATTCCAGCGCCCGGAGGTAGATCTCATACGGCGGGCGGCCGCCGTCGGCGGGGTCATCGAACACGTCGTGGATGGCCAGCACGCCCCCCGGTGCCAGGTGCGGCGCCCAGCCCTCGTAGTCGGCGTGGGCGGCGGCGGCACCGTGCCCTCCGTCGATGAACAGGAAGGCCAGCGGCGTGCCCCAGAGTGCCGCCAGCCGGGGCGAGTCGCCGACGACGGCGACGACATGGTCCTCCAGCCCGGCGTCGAACACGTTGCGGCGGAAGTGCGGGAGCGTGTCGATCAGACCGCTGTGGGGATCCACCAGGTCGGGCTCGTGCCAGCGCCAGCCGGGCTGGTTCTCCTCCGAGCCGCGATGGTGGTCCACGGCGAAGAGCACCGTGCCCCGCTCGGCGGCGGCCGCCCCGATGAACAGCGCCGAGCGCCCGCAGTAGCTGCCCACTTCCAGGAACGGACCCTCGGGTGCCGCCACGGCCGCCTCGTAGAGGGCGAGCCCCTCGTCGGCGGGCATGAAGCCGCGGGCCGCCTCGGCGAGCGCCCGCCGCCGGGGATCCACCGGCCGTCCCGGATCAGGCGCCGGCGGCGCTCGCCGGCCGGTGAACCCGTTCCTCCGACGGCACCCGCCTGCTCGGCCACAGGTAGCGGTCCAGAACGAAGAACTTCACCAGCCACAGCACCGCGTAGGTGCCGACGTTCACGAGCACGATCAGCCCCGAGTTGTCCCAACGGCTGGCGGCGTCGACAGCCAGCGTCGACGCCACCGCGCCGACGACGGTGATCACCCAGAACGGCACGATCTCGCCCCAGAGGCGGTTGCGCCCGCTGCGACTCCACACCCAGTACCGGTTGATGAGGTACGCGGGCACCGCGCCGACGCTCACCGACAGCAGGTTGGCGTGCCAGGCCTCCCACCCCGCCATGCTGTGCAGCACGTACAGCAGCAGCAACGTGAGCGGCGCCAGGACGCAGCTCGCCGCGCTGTAGCGCAGCAGCCGGTACCACACCGGCCAGCGCTCCCGGACCACCTCGAGGACCCGGAGGATCTCGGCGCGCAGAGCGGCCGCGGCGCTCATCCCTCACCGCCGCGCCAGCGGTAGACGCCCGTGTCGCGGCGCTCGAAGCCCATGCGCTCGTAGAGACGCACCGCCGCGGCCCGGCTGGGGCGCGACGTGAGATCGACGGTGACCGCGCCGGCCGCAGAGGCCCGGCGCAGGGCCTCCCGGGTGAGCGCCTCGCCCACACCGCCGCCGCGCACGGCGCTCTCGACCACGACGTCCTCGATCCACGCCCGCATCCCCGTCGGCAGCCGGAACAGCACCAGCACGAGCATCCCCACGATGGCACCGTCGAGCCGCGCCAGGAGCAACACCGTCGCCTCCGCCTCGCACAACTCGGCCACCTGCTCGGCCGACGGCGCCGCGGCCGATGTCGACAACTGCGGCACCAACCCCTGGACCGCCGCCACCACCTCACCGTCACACACGCCGGGCTCGTAGATCTCCAAACCGCGCCGTGACACACTCCGAGGATAGAGCCGAACCTCCTGATCACCGGGCACCCGCCGGGACCGGAGACCCACGAGGGAGGGGACGCCGGGGGGACGACGCCGGATCGATTTCGCCAGACGATCCGCCGACGCCCACCGGCGGCCCCGACCGGACAGATCGACAGCCGAGAGGGGCGGCGGATTCTGCGGACGGGCTGTGCGGCGGTAGGGTCTCGCCCGTGGACGAAACGGTGCCGCAGTCACCCACACCCGATCTCGCCGAAGTCCGGTGGACGAGGCGCCCGCGCCTCGAGCGGCCCGTGGTGCTGGCCGCCTTCCGCGGCTGGAACGACGCCGGCGACGCAGCCACCGGCGCGGCCAAGCACCTGGCGCAGCAGTGGCGCACCACCGCCTTCGCCGAGCTGGACCCCGAGGAGTTCTACGACTTCACGGTTGCCCGCCCGCTCGTGCACCTCGACGAGGACGGTCAGCGGAGGCTCACCTGGCCCACGAACCGATTCTCGGCCGGCCGCGTGCCCGGCAGCGAGACCGACGTGATCATCCTCGAGGGGATCGAGCCGCACTTCCGCTGGAGTTCGTTCTGCCGGCACGTGCTCGGCGTCGCCAAGCACCTCGAGGCGCGGCTCGTCGTCACCCTCGGGGCGCTGCTGGCCGATGTGCCGCACACCCGCCCGGTGTCGATCTACGGCTCCACCGACGACACGGAGCTGGCCGAGCGCCTGCAGCTGCGCAGTTCGAGCTACGAGGGCCCCACCGGCATCGTCGGCGTGCTGGGCGTGGCCTGCCGCCAGGCGGGCGTCGCCTCGGCGTCGCTGTGGGCGTCGGTGCCCGCCTACGCGGCCGGCAACCCGTCGCCGAAGGCCACCCTGGCGCTCACCGAGCAGGTCGCCGGGCTGCTCGGCACCGACGTCGAGACGGGTGACCTGCATCACCAGTCGCTGGTGTACGAGCAGGAGGTGGACGAACTCGTCAGCAGCGACGACGACGCCCAGACCTACGTCGCCGAACTCGAGCAGGCCTTCGACAACAGCCCCGACGTCGACCCCGACGACCCCGCGCGCCTCGTCCAAGAAGTCGAGAAGTTCCTCCGCGACCAGTCCTGATCGCCGCGACCCGCGCCAGGGTTTGCGGACGGGCACCCGAATCTGTATCGTGCAAGACGGTCACAGACCGAAGGTGCCGCACCCCCTTTGTCGTCGTTGGCAGAGCGCAGAGGGGTGCGGCGCTTCCATTCTGCGAACCGGTTCGTGATATCACAACCTATTTCAGTCCAGTGTGCCCCCGCACCAAGGAAAAGCGGCACCCCGAGCCGCCGCCCGGACTGCGGCGGGCTAGGCCTCGCCGAGGTAGGACGCTCTGAGGTCGGGGTGTTTGAGCAGGTTCTCGGCGGTGTCGTCGAGGACGACGCGACCGGTCTGCAGGACCCAGCCGCGGTCGGCGATGCCCAGCGCCATGTTGGCGTTCTGCTCCACCATGAAGATGGTCAATCCGGCCTCGTGGATCTGCTCGATGAGGTCGAAGTTCTGCTTCACGAGGGCGGGCGCCAGCCCCATCGAGGGCTCGTCCATCAGCAGCACCTTGGGCCTCGACATGAGCGCCCGGCCGATCGCCACCATCTGCTGCTCGCCGCCTGACAGGGTCCCCGACTTCTGGCTGAGGCGCTCCTTGACGCGGGGGAACAGCTCGAACACCCACTCCATGTCCGAGGCGATGCCGTCGCTGTCGCTGCGCAGGTAGGCGCCGAGCTGGAGGTTCTCCCGTACGGACAGCCGCTGGAACAGGCGCCGGTTCTCCGGGACCATGGTGACGCCCCGCTCCACCCGGTAGGCCGTGGAGCGGTCGTTCACCACCTCGCCGTCGAGCACGACCTGACCGGAGGTGGGCTTGACCATGCCCAGCAGGGTCTTCAGGGTGGTGGACTTGCCGCTGGCGTTGCCGCCGAGCAGGCAGACCATCTCGCCGGGATGGATCGCCAGGTTCACGTCCTTGAGGGCGTGCACCGCGCCGTAGTGCGTGTTGACCTGCCGCATCTCCAGCAGCGGGGCAGCGGCGGTCACGACGGGCACCCCGCGACCGGGCCAACGATCATCGCGCCCGCCTAGGCGCGCGACTGGATTCCGGCCTTCGCCGGAATGACGGACAGCGGGGCAGCGGCGCAGCGGCGGGGGTGGAGTCGCTCATGACGTGGGCGCATCCTCGATGATGGTGTCCCGGCCCAGGTAGGCCTCGATCACGCGGGGGTCCATCGAGACCTCGGCGTAGAGGCCCTCGGTGAGAAGTTCGCCGTGGTTCAGGACGACGACGCGGTCGGAGGTGTCCCGCACCACCGACATGTCGTGCTCGATGAACACGATGGCGAAGCCCCACTCGTCCCGCAGCCGACCGATCAGCCGGGTCAGCTCCGCGGACTCCACGGGGTTCATGCCGGCCACCGGCTCGTCGAGGAGGAGGAGCTTCGGCTGCGTGGCCATGGCGCGGGCGATCTCCAGGCGGCGGCGGTTGGCGTAGGACAGCACCGAGGCGGGCTGGTTGAGCCGGAAGCCGACCAGCCGGGTGCCGAAGAAGCCCAGGGCCTCCTCGCCCCGCGTGCGGATCTCATCCTCCTCGCGCCGGAAGCCCCGCGTGTAGAACAGCGCCCCCCAGGCGCCCCGCTTCGTGCGGCAGTGCTGGGCCACCATGACGTTCTCGAGGATCGTCATGTTGGTGAACAGCCGCACGTTCTGGAACGTGCGGGCGACGCCCCGGGCGGTCACCTGGTTGGGGTCGAGGCCCAGCAGCGTCGAACCCTCGAAGAGGATGTCGCCGGCGGTGACGGGCACCATGGCGGAAATGGCGTTGAACAGCGTCGTCTTGCCGGCGCCGTTGGGGCCGATGACCGAGACGATCTCGCCCTCGTGCACCTCCATGTTGAGGCCGTTGACCGCCTTGAGGCCGCCGAAGTCGACGTCGAGGTTCCGGATCTCCAGGAGCGGGGAGGCGCTGCGGCTCATGGGCGCTCCCCCGCCGCGGGCTCGTCGCCGTTGCCGTCATCAGTGTCGACCTCGCCCCGCAGCCAGGCGTCCTGCAGGAACTCCTCCTGGTGCAGCTCGCGGGACCGGCGGACGCTGGGGATGAGCCCCTCGGGCCGGGCCAGCATCATCCACACCAGCAGCGCGCCGTAGATGAGCAGCTTGAACTCCGAGAACTCCTGCAGCAGGCCGGGCTGCTTCGGCCCGCCCAACACGCCGATGAGGAGCGCCGCACCGGCGATGACGCCGATGATGCTGCCCATGCCCCCGAAGATCACCACCACCAGGATGACCATCGACACCAGGATCAGGAAGCTGGACGGGAACACCGAACCCACCTTGTTGGCGAAGATGGCGCCGCTGAAGGAGCCGAGGACAGCGCCCACCACGAAGGCCAGCAGCTTGACGTTGACGGTGTTGATGCCCATGGCCTCGGCCACGGTCTCGTCCTCGCGCACCGCCATCCAGGCGCGCCCCAGGCGCGAGCGCTCGAGTCGCCACGAGACGTAGATGGCGATGGCGCAGAAGACCAGCACCAGGTAGAAGACGTTGCGCGGGTTGGTGCCGTCGACGGTCGTGAGACCGAAGATCTCCACCCCGCCGATGGCGGTGATGCCCTGCGATCCGCCGAACCAACCCGAGAGCCAGTCCGACAGGAACAGCAGCCGGATGATCTCGCCGAAACCCAGGGTGACGATGGCCAGGTAGTCGCCGCGCATGCGGATGACCGGCGCCCCGATGAACAGGCCCACCAGCCCGGTGACGATGACCACGAAGATGAGCGCCACGAACCAGGGGAGTTCGGGGTTGATCCTGGGCGAGGTGGCCGCCGTCAGCACCGCCGCGGTGTAGCTGCCGACGGCGAAGAAGGCCACGTAGCCGAGGTCCAGGATGCCGGCGAGGCCGACCACGATGTTGAGCCCCAGCGCCAGCAGCACGAACAGGCCGACGTTGGCCAGCAGCTCATTGGTGAGGCTGCCGACCAGCAGCGGCACGACGATCAGGATCGCCGCGGTCAGCAGGATCATCCCGGCGTTGGCCCTGGTGCGCGCCGGACCCTCGAGGGTCTTGATCCGCTCGCGGGCAACCTTCAGGCGGCCGCGCCCGAAGAACGCCGCCACCCCGGAGATGGCGGCGGTCACCCCCGCGCCGGCCTGGGTGAGCCCGCCCCGGCGGGCGTAGAACCAGTCGGCCACCGGCTCCAGTCCGACGCCACTCACGAGGTCGACGACGAGCTGCTCCAGGATCGCGGCGAGGACGACCGTGGCGGCCATCGTCAGCAGCGTGCGGCGCCAGCGGGTCGCCAGCAGCCGCAGACCGCCGCCGATGAAGCCTCCGACGGCGCCGATGCCGAGCCAGATCAGCACCCCGAAGGCAGGCCCCTGGTCGAAGGAGAGCAGATCCCGCAGTTGCGGGCTCCAGTTCACCAGCGGCTCCCGGATGTCGAAGTGGGTGATCAGCACCACCAGCAGCGACAGACCCGCGCCCGCCAGCGTCCCCACCAGGGCGCCGCCGATCAACTCGTACCGGCCGGGCCCGTGGATCGGGACGCCCTCGAGTTTGACCTGGCGGCCGATGCGGTGACCCACGACGATGGGGATGGCCCCGATGAACACGTAGCCGAGGCTCAGGATCGACTCGATAACGAGGCGCTCGTCGAGCCGCACCGGCATGGCCGAGAGCGAGATGAACATCTCCACGAAGGCGGCCACGCCTCCCAAGCGCCCCAGCCGGCGCCAGTCCAGGTCGCGGGCGCGGCGCGGCGGGGCGAGCTCTTCCTCGGGGGGCCCGGGGCGCATCTCGGTGGCGGTCATGTCCGGTCCTCGGCCCGCAGGCGCTCACCGAAGATGCCGCTGGGCCGCAGCAGCAGCACGCCGATCAGCATGGCGAAGGCCACGGCGTCGCGCAGCTGCGACACCCCGCTGACGCCCAGCGGCTCCAGGATGAGCAGCGGTCCCACCGACTCGGCGATCCCGATGAACAGGCCACCGACCATGGCCCCGCCGAGGTTGCCGATGCCGCCCACCACCGCCGAACTGAAGGCCTTGATGCCGGGCAGGAACCCGGTGTTGTGGATGACGCTGCCGAACAGGACCCCCCAGAGGATGCCCGCCATGCCGGCGAAGGCGCCGCCCACGGCGAACACCTTCACGATGGTGCGGTTCACGTCGATGCCCATGAGGGCGGCGATCTCGGCGTCCTCGGCCACCGCCCGCATCGCCTTGCCGACCTTGGTGCGCTCCACGAGGTACCAGAGGGCGATCATCGAGACGGCCGCGGCCACGATGACCATGATCCTGGCGCCCTCGATCTCGAGGAAGGTGTGCTTCTCCCGCAGCCAGTCGGGCCTTCGCGGGTACGACTTGCTGGCCGGGCCGAACAGCACGATCGACATGTTCTGGATGAAGAACGACACGCCGATGGAGGTGATGAGCGGTATCAGCCGGGGCGCCCCCCGCAGCGGCCGGTAGGCGACCCGTTCCATGACCACCGCCAGGAACATCGACACCAGGATCGACCCGAACATCACCAGCGCCAACGAGCCGATGAAGTTGCTCTCCCACAGGCCGGCGTCGGCCAGCTTGTTGGAAGTGATCATGCCGGTCATGGCGCCCATCATGAACACCTCGCCGTGGGCGAAGTTGATGAACCCCAGCACGCCGTAGACCATGGAGTAGCCCAGCGCGATCAGCCCGTACATGGCGCCCTGGGCGATGCCCGACACCACGAGGCCCCGGAACTGGGCGCCGGTGAGGCCGGTGGCGTCGGGATTGGCCCAGCGGGCGAAGGCGTTGTCGGTGTTGATCTCCTGGGCGATGAACGCCGCCAGGCCGACGAGAACCAGCCCGACGGCGAAGACGCGCAGGACCGTGAGGAATTGGTCGACACCGGTGCGGGGCGCCCCGGTGCGGGGCGCGCCTCTGACGTTCACCGGAACCGCCTCACGGCCTACAACAGTAGGCGAGGGCGTCCCGGGCGTTGCAGTTCGGGCCTCTGGGTGCTACGGGGCGTAGGAGAAGACGACGTTCTCCATGCTGGCATCGGCGTTGGCCTCGCCTCCGATGTTCTGGACGACGGTGATGCGGGCGGCGCCGCAGTCGCCGAAGTCGTCGCAGTTGATCGTGCCGATGAGGCCGCTGTAGCCCCGGAGTTGGTTCAGGTAGGCGCGCACGCCCTGGCGGTCGATCACCAGCGTGTCACCGTCCAGCCTGGAGGCGGCCACGATCGCGTCCAGCAGCATCGCCGTGGCGTCGTAGCCGTGCGCCCAGAACGGCGCCGCCGGCCGCTCGCCGTAGTCGGCCTCGTAGGCCGCCAGGAAGTCCGGCGCCGACTTGCCGGTGCTCTGGTTCACGTTGTCGCCGAAGCGCTGATCCGGCCCGGAGAAGTACATGCCCGCGGTCTGCGGCAGCGCCAGGTAGTTGGTGTTCAGCAGGCCGTCGGCGGCCAGCAGCACCGTGTCCTCCAGCCCCGGCACGCCCGGCGCCTGGTCGGCGATGAAGTCGCCCGCCGGCTGGAAGATCGGGAAGAACAGCGCGCCCGGGCTGCCGGCGGCGATCTCGGTCAGCACGGGCACCATGTCGGTGTCCTCCTTGTTCACCGCCGAGAAGCCGGTCACCGTGCCGCCCAGGGCCGCGTAGGCGTCAGCGAACGCCTGCGCCAGGCCTTGGGTGTAGGGGTCGCCGTCGTGGATGGCCGCGGCGCTCCCGATCCCCAGTTCGTCGTAGACGAACGCGGCCATCGCCGCGCCCTGGAACAGGTCGTTGTGGGCGGTGCGGTAGTAGCCCTCGCTGTAGTTGGGCCCCGCGTTGCCGGCCAGGTCCGACGTGAGAGCCGGGGAGGTGTTGGCCCCGGAGATCATCGTCATGCCGGCCGCGCCGATCAGCGGCGCCGCCGCCACCGCCGCGCCCGAGCACGACGTGCCGATCACGCCGACCACGTCGGAGTCGGACACGACCGTCTGCGCCGCCGCCTGCCCGCCGTCGTTGGAGCACAGGTCGTCGAGCGTGGTGCCGAGGTCCACGTCGAAGCCGCGCACCGGGCCGTAGTCCCTGATCGCCAGGACCACGCTGCGCTCGATCGGCAGGCCGAAGTAGGCCACGTCGCCCGAGATGGCGTTCAGCGAGCGGATCTGGACCGCGTCGCCCGCCTCGACCCTGACGACGCCCAGCGAGCCGTCGCCGAACGGCGTCTCCAGCTCGATCGGCGGGATGGATCCGGCCTCGGCGGCCGAGCCCAGCGGCGAGAACGAGAAGACCACGTTGTCGAGGCTGGCCTCGGCGTTCTCCTCGCCGCCGATGTTCTGGATCACGGTGATGCGGGAGGAGCCGCAGTCGCCGAAGTTGTCGCAGTTGATGGTTCCGATGAGGCCGCTGTAGCCCTCGACGCCGTTGAGGAACTCGCGCACGCCCTGGCGGTCGATCACCAGGTTGTCGCCGTCCAGGTAGGACGCCGCGTCGATGGCGTCCAGCAGCAGCGTGGTGGCGTCGTAGCCGTGCGCCCAGAACGGCGCCGCCGGACGCTCGCCGTAGTCGGCCTCGTAAGCCTCCAGGAAGTCCACCGCGGACTTGCCGGTGCCCTGGTTCACGTTGTCGCCGAAGCGCTGATCCGGCCCGGAGAAGTACATGCCGACGGTCTGCGGCAGCGACAGGTAGTTGGTGTTCAGCAGGCCGTCGGCGGCCAGCAGCACCGTGCCCTCCAACCCCGGCACGCCGGGTGCCTGGTCGGCGACGAAGTCGCCCGCCGGCTGGAAGATCGGGAAGAACAGCGCACCCGGGCTGCCGGCGGCGATCTCGGTCAGCACCGGCACCATGTCGGTGTCGTCCTTGTTGACCGCCGAGAAGCCGGTCACGTCGCCGCCGAGTGCGGCGAAGGCGTCGGTGAACGCCTGGGCCAGGCCCTGGGTGTACGGGTCACCGTCGTGGATCGCCGCGGCGGAGCCGATGCCCAGCTCGTTGTACACGAACTCGGCCATGGCCGCGCCCTGGAACAGGTCGTTGTGGGCCGTGCGGTAATAGCCCTCGCTGTAGTTGGGCCCGGCGTTGCCGGCCAGGTCCGACGTGAGGGCCGGCGAGGTGTTGCCGCCGGAGATGATCACCATGCCCGCGGCGCCGATCAGCGGCGCCGCCGCCACCGCCGCACCCGAGCACGACGTGCCGATCACGCCGACCACGTCGGAGTCGGCCACGACCGTCTGCGCCGCCGCCTGGCCGCCGTCGTTGGAGCACAGGTCGTCCAGCGTGGTGCCGAGGTCGACGTCGAAGCCCTTGATCGGGCCGTAGTCCCGGATCGCCAGCACCACCGACCGCTCGATGGGCAGGCCGAAGAACGCCACGTCACCGGAGATGGCGTTCAGCGAGCGGATCTGGATGGCGTCGCCCGCCTCGACGGTCACGACGCCCAGCGACCCGTCGCCCAGGTGGGTCATGTCCACCGCTGGGGCCTCGTCGGGCCCCGCGGGCACCTCCGTGGTGGCCGTGGGCTCCGCCGCGGTGGTGGCGGTGGGCTGGGCGGTGTCGTCCTCAGCGTCGCCGCAGGCGGCGGCCACGAGGACGACGCACAGGAGCGATGCGAGCAGCGAGTAAAGAAGACGGACAGACCTACCGGATCCGAACATGCCGATCCCCTCCTCTTTGAGTCGACGGTCCACTTGGGGACACTAGTTGGCCCACAAACCTACCGGGACGGCAGGCTGACAGGTACGAATCACCATCGATGGATGACACCTATTGACGACTGTTCTCATACGAATGTCGAATGATCGCGAGAGGCTCGCGCGCTGTCTCAGGTCCGGGCGCGCCAGAGCGGCTCCCGGGGAGCGTCGAAGAGGACGTCCGTGACCTCGCCGCGCACCGAGCTGAAGGCGTGCTCCACCCAGATGTCCGGTCCGGCCAGCGGGGACGGCAGGTCGTCCTGTGAGAAGAACCCCACGCCGGTGCACTCCACCGGGTGGGCGCGCAACTCCCCGCCCAGCGCCCGGCAGTGGTACACCAGGGAGTAGGTGGGCACCGACGTGAAGCCGTGGCGCATGCTGTCGAGCACCGCGATGAGCCGGACCGGCTCGCAGTCGATGCCGGTCTCCTCCGCCACCTCCTTGACCGCGATCTCCGAGGACGAGTAGCCCACGTCGGCCCAGCCGGTGGGGTACAGCCAGTACCCCGAGTCCGCCCGGCGGATCAGCAGCACCCTCCCGTCGTCGTCGCTCACGACCGCGCCCACGGCCACTTTGGGGGTGACGTAGCCGGGCACTCCCTCGCCCACCGCGGCGATCCACTCGGTGATCTGCGTGGCAGGGTCACAGCAGCGGCCCGCCGCGGCGGCGATGTCGGCGGCCACGGCCAGCACCTCCTCGAACCGCTCGCGCTCGTAGTGGCTGTCGGTAAACCCCAGGCCGGTGCGGGCGATGCCGGCCAGCGCCTCGCTCCAGCGCAGCAACTCCAGTTCGTCAATGGGTTGGCCGATGGGGTCGGCGACGGGGTCGCCGTGCGGGGTTCCGCCACCCGCGGGGGAACCCCCTGCGGGGCTGCTCGGCGGCGGGCCCGTCATTGCCTCGTCATGGCGCCGGCGCGATGCCCGCCGCCTCGCGCACCGCCGCGGCGATCCGCTCGAGCCGCTCCGGGTCGGTGATCCTGCCGCCGCTGCCGTCGTGCACGTAGAAGGAGTCCACGACGTGGTCGCCCAGGGTCTGCACCTTCGCCTGCCCGATGTGCAGGCCGGAGCGCACCAGCGCCTCGGTGATCCAGTGGAGCAGGCCGAGGCTGTCGGGTGCCGCCACCTCGATCACCGTCACCGAGGAGATCTCGTTGTCGAACTTCACGTAGGACTCGGTCACCGGCTCGGGAGCCAGCGGATCGCCGGCACCCGAGGCGGCGTGCGCCCAGCGGGCCAGCCGCTCGCCGGGCACCAACTCGCCGGCGAGCGCGGCGCGCACGTCGGCCAGCACCGGCGGCCACTCCAACCCCACTCCCGGCGGCGGCTCCACGAACACCGCGAGCGCCGTCATGCCGGCGGCGGTGTGCACCGCCGCGGAGAGGACGTTCAGACCGTTGAGGCTGATCGCTCCGGCGACCGCGCCCAGCACCGTCGGCGCGCTCGGCACGACCACGATCAGTTGCCGCTCGGAGACCTCCAGCAGCTCGGTCCCGACCGCCATGGCCTCGCTCACCTCGGGGGTGGGGAACGCGTCCGGTTCGCCGCCGAGCACGCCGCCGCGGAGGTAGTTCTCGGTGCGGCGCACCAGCCCCCGCACGAGGTCGGCCTTCCAGCGGGTCCACACCGATGGGCCCGTGGAGATCGCATCGGCCTCGGTCAGGGCTGCGAGCAGTTGCAGCATCTCGACGCTGCCCACCTGCTCGGCCACCCGCTGCACCGTGCTGATCTCGTCGATGTCGCGCCGGATGGCCACGTCGGGCAGCAGCAGGTGGAGTTCCACGAGCCGCACGAGCGTGGCCACGTCGTCGGCGTCGAAGCCCATGCGGCGGCCGATGACGTCCATGAGCTCCATGCCGACGGTGGTGTGATCGCCGGGGTAGCCCTTGCCGAGGTCGTGCAGCAGGGACGCCACCAGCAGCAGATCCCGGCGGCGCACGCTCACCTCGCCGCCGGCGATCATGTCGGCGGCCTGGGCGGCCGTCTCGCAGAGGTGGCGGTCCACGGTGAAGCGGTGGTAGTCGTTGCGTTGCAGGCGGCTCCGGCAGGTCTCCCACTCGGGCAGGATCTTGACCACGGCGCCCGCCTGGTCGAGCGCCTCGATGATGGGGATGGCGTTGCGCCCGCAGGCCAGCAACTCCACGAACAGCTCCCGGGCGCCGGCCGGCCAGGGGTCGCCGAGCGGCGTCATCTCGGCGCCGAGCCGCAGCAGGGAGTCGCGCTCGATGCGGGTGCCGCGGCCCGCCGCCGCCACCGCCACCCGCAGGGGCAGCAGCGCATCGCCGCTCACCGACACCTCCGGCGTCAGGCGCAGCTCGTTGCGGTCGTGGCGGATCTGGACACCCGCCTCGAGGGTCGTGACCGCGGGGCGACGGCGGCGCATCCCGCGCGGCGCCGTCCAGTGCTCGACACCCGCCCAGGCCTCGTCGGCCACCCAGCCGACCGTGCGTCCCGCCGCCGCCACCGCGGTCATGAAGTCCTCCACCGTGGTGTGACCGAGCGCGGCAGCCACGTCGGCCTGCACCTCCAGGGTGAGCAGGTTGCGGGCGTTGCCGGTGGCGCGGTGCAGCTCGACGCGGGCGGCCAGCAGGGTCTCGTGGGCGCCGCGCACCATCGTGCTGTCGGGATCGGCGAGGTCGGGCCGAGCCAGCGCCACGTAGCGCAGCGCCTGCAGGTCGCGCATGCCGCCGGTGGACTCCTTCAGGTCGGGCTGCAGCCGGAAGGCGACCTCCCCGTGCTCGAACTCCCGCCAGCGGGCGTCGGAGGCCAGCTGGGGCAGCCAGCGGCGAGCCCGGCGGGACCACTGGTCGCGGGCGCCTCCGACGAGGCGCTCGGCGAGGCTCGGATCGCCGGCCACGCAACGCGCCGACAGCAGCGACGTGGCCGTGTCGAGATCGTCCGACGCCAGCTGCAGCGTCTCGGGCACGGTGCGCACGGCGTGGCCGAGCTTCAGGCCCTCGTTCCACACGGGGTACCACAGCTCGCCTGCCAACTCGGTGACGTCCTGGCCCCGCTCGTACAGCAACAACAGGTCGAGGTCGCTCTCGGGGCTCAGCTCGGAGCGGCCGTACCCGCCGACGGCGATCAGCGCCACACCCCGCTCGGGACCGCCGGCGCCGCGGTACACCTCTGCCAGCCACTCGTCCACGCGGCGGCTGTAGGCACGGCAGAACACAGCCCCCGCCAGGCGCCGGTCGGCGATGATCCGCTGCCGGTCGAGGGGGCGTATGCCGGCGGCGGCGGTGGGTGCGGTCATCTGCGTCTGACGTGCTGCGGCGCGCCCGGGCCGGTGTCGGTCAGCCCGCCCACGGTCTCAACCCGCGTTGGCGGCCGCGTTGCCGGTCGCGGTGGCGGCGCCGACCGCCTCGCCGAGGGCGGCGTTGAGGTTGCCCGAGCGCAGGCCCTCCAGATCGAGGGTCACGTAGCTGTAGCCGGCCGCCCGCACGGCGGCCACGACCGCGGCCCGGGCGGCCACGACGTCGCCCAGCCGATCCGGCGGCACCTCGATCCGCGCCAGATCGTCATAGTGGCGCACGCGGAGTTCCTCGAATCCGAGTCGCGCCAGGGCGGCCTCGGCCTCCCCGACGGTGCGCAGTACCGGCGCCGAGACCGGCGTGCCGTAGGGCAGCCGAGACGCCAGGCACGGCGCCGCGGGCTTGTCCCAGACCTCCAGGGCCAGCAGCCGGGCCGCGGCCCGCACGTCCTCCTTGGTGAATCCGGCCTCCACGAGGGGGAAGCGGGCGCCGCGGCTCGCGGAGGCGTCCACGCCGGGGCGGTGGTCGCCCAGGTCGTCCAGGTTCACTCCGAGGACGACGGTGGCCCCTTCGGCGCCGGCCACCGGCTCCAGGGCGTCCATGAGGGCGTCCTTGCAGTGGGCGCAGCGCTGGGCGTCGTTGCGGCGGTAGGCGGCGCGCTCCATCTCGAGGGTCTCCACCTCGCTGTGGCGCACGCCCCAGGACTCGGCCAGGCGGCGGGCGTCGTGGCGCTCGATCTCTGCCAGCGAGGGTGACACAGCGGTCACGGCGTGCGCCCGCTGCGGCCCCAGTTCGTCGTTGGCAACCCAGGCCAGCAGCGAGGAATCCACGCCACCGCTGAAGGCCACCACGACCGGGGCGGCCTCCGACAGCAGCGTCCGCAAGGAGGCGAGCCGTGCGGCGACGGCGGTGTCTGCGGTGCTGGCCGTGCGGATGTCGGTCACGGTGCTCCTCGCCGTCCCTGCGCCGGCCGGCTGTCACTGTGCCGGTCCGGCCCCCCGCCAGCAGGCTACAGCGGCCGCACCCGCAGGGCCTGCGCCGGCCCGCCCGGCGCGCCGGTCGTCAGGGCGGACCGTCCCCGCCGGGCGCGGCCAGCAGGACCACCAGGTCCTCCAGCGGGGTGACCATCCCGGCGTAGAACGGGCCGAACTCGGCGTAGATCGCCGAGGCCCGGTCGTAGCGCAACGTGTAGACCACGTCCTTCAGATCATCGGGGCGGGCGGCGAAGAGCGTGACGCCCCACTCGAAGTCGTCGATGCCCGTCGAGCCGGTGACCACCTGCAGCACGCGGCCCGAGAAGTTGCGCCCCGAGGATCCGTGCCCACCCATCAGCTCCTTGCGCTCCTCGAAGGGCAGCGTGAACCAGTTCTGCTGCTCGCCGCGGCGCTTGGACATGGGATAGAAGCACCACGCCGGCTTGCCGGGCGGCGGCAGCTGCGGGTAGAGGCGGTGCCGCTTCAACTCCTCGGGCACCTCGGCGGCGTACTCGGAGACCTCGGTCAGCGACACGTACGACGCCACCGCCTCGAGCCCGGTCGCCGCCAAGTCGCGCTGCAGCAGCCGCAGGTTCCAAAGGTCGGCGTCCAGCGCCATGAAGCCCACGTCCGCCTTGTGCCCGAGGATCGCCACCGACACCACCTGGGTGCCGCGATCGATCGCCGCACTGACGGCACCAACCACAGCTTCACCGTTCCAGCCCGCACCCAGCCGGCAGAACAGGTGCAGCACACCAAGCCCCTCGCCGGGAGTCACGGGCTCGGGCGCGCGCTCGGAATCAAGAGGTCCGGACATGGGCCGAGGTTACCGGCGGCCCCACTCCGACGGCAGCGAACAATCGAGGGCGGGGGACGGGGAGCCGATTCGCGACGCCTTGCGCCCGCGCGAAGGAGCGAACGGCACCCCGGCCCCCGCCCGGGCCGGACCGCGCACCGAGAACTGCTCAGTCGGCGTAGATGCGAACCGTGCCGTCGCGGGCGAAGCCGCCGAGTTGCAGGCCGGCGCTGCGGGCCACCTGCACCGCCAGCGCCGACGGCGCGCTCACCGCCACGAGGGCGCTGAACCCCGCCGCCCAGGCCTTCTGGACCATCTCGAAGGAGGCCCGACCGCTCACGTAGAGGCACAGCGAGGTGGCCGGCAGCGCCCCGTCAAGCAGCAGGCGACCCACCACCTTGTCCACGGCGTTGTGCCGGCCGATGTCCTCCCGCACCAGCAGCGGTTCCCCGGAGCGGTCGGCGGCGCCGGCGGCGTGCACCGCGCCGGTGGCGTCGAAGAGGTCCTGCATCTCACGCATCCGGTCGGGCAACTCGGCCAGGGTGGCGGGCTCGAATCGCTCCGCCTCCGGCAAGGGTGCCAGCGTCTCGGCCAGCCGTTCCACCGCCTCGCTGCCGCAGATGCCGCAGGCCGAGGAGGTGATGCCCAGCCGGGGTGTCGGCGGCGGCCCCTTCCCGTCGGTCTCCACCGACACCACGTTGAACTCCGACTCCACGGGCGGCCCCTCGCCGCAGTAGCGGATGCGGCGGACAGCGGCGCCGTCCAACCAGCCCTCGGCGTGGCAGAACCCCGCCGCCAGCTCGAAGTCGTGCCCCGGGGTGCGCATCGTGGTGGCGACGAGGGTGTCGTCGAGGCGGATCGAGAGGGGTTCCTCCACGATCAGGGTGTCGGGCTCGCGGAGGACGGACCCGCCGTCGAGGCGGCTGGTGATGAACCGCTCCGTGCGGCTCCGGGCCACTAGCCGCCCCTGGTCCGGTCGCCCGAACCGGCGTCGGGATGACCCTCGGCGTTCTTGTGCCAGACGATCCGCAGCCCGTGCAGGGTGAGCCACGGCTGCACGTGCTGGATGCAGGCCGTGTGGGGCGCGATCAGGTCGGCCAGGCCGCCGGTCCCCACGACGGTGGCCTCGCCGATCTCGGCCATGATGCGCCCGCACAGGCCGTCCACCTGCGCGGCGTAGCCGTAGATGGCGCCGGACTGCAGCGATTCGGCCGTGCTGGTGCCGATGACGTTCCGGGGCGCGGTCAACTCCACCGACCGCAGTGCGGCCGCCCGCTCGAACAGCGCTTCGAGGCTGATCTCGACGCCCGGCGAGATGACGCCGCCCAGGTACTCGCACGCCGAACTGATGACGTCGAAGGTGGTGCCGGTGCCGAAGTCCACGACGATCGTCGGCCCCCCGTAGAGCGCCACCGCGCCGACCGCGTTGGCGATGCGGTCGGCGCCCACCTCGCGCGGGTCGTCGTAGCGAATCGGGATGCCGCTGCGCACGCCGGGCTCGATCACCACAGGTTCGAAATCGAAGTAGTGCGCCACCAGCTCCCGCAGCGCGGCGGTGATCCGCGGCACGCCGGAGGCCACGGCCACGCCCGACACGTGGCCGAGCAACTCCCAGTGCTCCACCGCCAGGAACCCGTCGATCAGCACCGCCAGCTCGTCGGCGGTGGCGTCGCCGTTGGTCGCGGCCCGCCAGTGGCCCACCAGCCCGCCCTCGGCGGTCTCCAGGCTCGCCGGATCGCCCAGCTCGTAGAGCCCCAGAACCGTCTGGGTGTTCCCCACGTCGATGGCCAGCAGCACGGCTAGGAGTCTCCGGCGGCGCCGGCCTCGGGCCGCAGCGTGGGGAACAGCACCACGTCGCGGATCGTCTCGGCGCCGCACAGCAGCATGACGAGGCGGTCGATGCCGAGACCGAGCCCCCCGGTGGGCGGCAGCCCGTAGGACAGGGCCCGCAGGTAGTCCTCGTCGGTGGTCATGGCCTCGCTGTCGCCGCCGCGGCGGCGGTGCTCCTGGTCGGCGAAGCGGCTGCGCTGCTCGTCGGGGTCCGCCAGCTCGGTGAAGGCGTTGCCCAGTTCCCGCCCGGCGACCACCGCCTCGAATCGCTCCGCCAGGCCGTCGACGCGGCGATGGCGGCGCGCCAGCGGCGACACCTCCAGCGGGAAGTCGCACACGAACAGCGGGCCCCGCAGCTCGGACTCGACGCGGCGCTCGTAGATCTCCGCCAGGATGCGCCCCGCCGACCAGCCCGCCTCGGTGGCCACCTCCAGGCGGTCGGCCTCGCCGCGCAGGTCCGCGGCCGCCGGGCTGTCGGGGGTGCCGGTGGCCGGCAGCTCGCGCCCGGCGAACTCCGAGACCACTTCGGCCATCGTGGCGCGGCGCCACGGCGGGGCCAGGTCGAGGCTGCCCCCGTCGACGCCGATCCGGGTGCTGCCGGTGGCGGCGGCGGCCGCGGCGGCGCTGAGCTCCTCGATGAGGACCATCATGTCGGTGTAGTCGGCGTAGGCCTGGTAGAGCTCGAGCATGGTGAACTCGGGACTGTGGCGGGGCGACAGGCCCTCGTTGCGGAAGATCCTCCCCAGCTCGTAGACGCGGGGCAGGCCGCCCACGACCAGCCGCTTCAGGTACAGCTCGGGGGCGACGCGCAGGTAGAAGTCGCAGTCCAGGGCGTTGTGGTGGGTGACGAAGGGTCGTGCGGCCGCCCCGCCCGGGATGGGATGCAGCATCGGCGTCTCCACCTCGGTGAAGTCCCGGGCGGCCAGTTCGGCGCGGATCGCCGCCACCGCCGCGCTGCGGACCTCGAACGCCCGGCGGGTGGCCGGCGTGACCCACAGGTCCACGTAGCGCTGCCGGTAGCGGGTGTCGGTGTCGGCCATGCCGTGCCACTTGTCGGGGAACGCCCGGCGGGCCTCGGCCAGCAGCCGCCAGTCCCCCACCTGCACCGACAGCTCGCCCCTGCGGGTCTTCATGACCTCGCCGGCGGCGCCGACCCAGTCGCCGATGGACAGCGCGCAGAACTCCTCGTAGTCGGGTGTGGCGGCCGCGGGGGCGAAGAGCTGGATGCGCTCGCCGCTGGCGTCGTCGAGCGTTCCGAAGCAGAGCCTTCCCTGCACCCGGCGCAGCATGAGCCGCCCGGCCACGGTGGCCTGGACCCCGGAGGACTCGCCGGCAGCCAACTCGCCGTGGGCCGCGTGCAGCTGCGCCGCCGTGTCGGTCGGCTCGAAGCGGTAGGGGATGTCCCTGCGGTCGGTCACGAGCGTGCCTCTGGCTGATCGGTCTGGTTGACGGGCCGGTGGGGCCGGTCGGGCTGGCGCGGCACCGGTTCGGGGGCGCGTGCGCACTCGCAGGTTACGTCGGCGGGACGGTGGCGCCGAGGTTGTCGATCAGGCGGGCGCCCCCGAGCTGGGCCGCCACCAGCAGGCGAATCTCGCCGGCCAGCGGCTCCCGCGGTGCCAGCGTGGCGGCGTCCACGACGCAGGCGTAGTCCACCGGGCCCACCAGGGGCTCGGAGGCCAGGACCTCGGCCATCGCCGCCTCCACCGCCCCGGTGCGTCGCTCCCCCGCCTCGATGAGCGCCGCGCCGGCCCGCAGCGACCGCTGCAGCACCGCCGCCGCGGCCCGCTCGGCGGCGCCGAGGTAAGCGTTGCGGCTCGACAGGGCCAAGCCGTCGGGCTCGCGCACGGTGGGGCAGCCCACGACCACGACGGGCAGCGACAGGTCGGCCGCCAGGCGCCGTACCACCGCCAGCTGCTGCCAGTCCTTCTCGCCGAAGTAGGCGCGGCACGCCCCGACGATGGCGAACAGCTTCGCCACCACCACGCCCACCCCCGACAGGTGCCCGGGCCGGTGGACGCCCTCCAGGGGCGCCGACAGCTCACCGAAGTCCAGGCCGGTGACCGGCGGCGCCGGGTACATCTCGGCGGCACCGGGGGCGAAGACCGCCGCGGCGCCCTCGACGGCGCAGAGCCGCACGTCCTCCTCGAAGCCCCGGGGGTACGCCGCGAGGTCCTCGCCGGCGCCGAACTGCAGCGGGTTCACGAAGATCGACACGACGGTCGCGTCGGTCTCGGCGACCGAGCGGCGCAGCAGGCTGAGGTGCCCCTCGTGCAGCGCCCCCATGGTGGGGACCAGGCCGACCACCTCGCCGCGGCCGCGGGCCGCCTCGCAGAACGCCCGCGCGTCCGCAACCGTCCGGAGCAGGCGGACGTCGCTCAAGGCCGGCTCAGGCGCCGCCCAGCTCGCCGGCGGGGCGCACGCCGTCGGCGCCGTCGACATGCCAGCCCGGCGCCAGTTCGGGGGCCAGATCGCCGAGGGGCACCATCACGAAGGCCCGCTCGTGCATGCGCGGGTGGGGAACGCCGAGGTCGGGATCATCGACGGTCTCGCCCTCCACCCACAGCACGTCCACGTCCAGCGTGCGCGGCCCCCAGCGGACGCGCCGCCGGCGCCCGGCGGTGGCCTCCAGCTCCAGGGCCGCCTTCAGCAGCTCGCGGGCGGAGCGCTCGGTGCGCAGCTCCACGACGACGTTGAGATAGGGGCCCTGGCCGGGAGGGCCCACCGGGTCGGTCTCGTAGACCGGCGACACCGCAACCACGTCACCCATCGCGGCGACCGCTGCGGTCAGCAGGGCTCGCCGGTCGCCCAGGTTGGAGCCCAGAGCCAGGAACGCCCGTCTCACCGGTCGGCGCTCCGCCAGGCGGGCGTCGCCGGCGGCTCGGTGATACCGGCGCCGGCGTCGGTCGGGTTGGGGTCGCCGGCAGGTCCGCCGGGACCGGTGCCGGTCGGGGCGTCGCCGCGGGTCACGCCGGTGCCGGCGATGCCCAGCACGGTCTCGCGGCCCCGCTGGCCGATGGGGCGGCGCAGCAGGCGCTCGGTGGCGTGCAGGGCCGACGGCACGTCGCGGTAGCGGCCCATCCACAGCCAGTAGCCGGCGAGGAACCCGGCGAGGGTGTCGTCGACGCGCTCGTGGTGCAGCAGCAGACGCTCCCCCGCCTCGACGCGACGGGTGATCTCCGCGAAGGCGGCCAGCGTCGGGGCCACGTCGGCGGCGTCGCCGAGCGGCAGGTGGAGGTAGGGCATCTCGTGTTCGTCGTAGCTGTGGAGGTTGTGCGGGCCCGACAGCAGCGACACGATGCAGTCGAACTCGTGGCGGCGGATCCAGATGATCTCCTCGGTGCGCCGCACAGCCCGATGGTTGGCGCCGTAGCCGCCGGGCCGCTCGCAGACGGCGAGCAGGTCTCTCACCACCCAGACGAGATTCCGGGGCTCGATGCCGTCGGCCCAGCGCCCTCTCATGGCCGATGCCCTCTCACGGCCGATGCCCTCTCATGGCGCCCCCACCGGCCGGCGGGCGCCCACGATCCTCGCCGCCTCCACGGTGGCGGCCACGTGGCGCGTGCGGAGCACGGCCGCCCCCGCCAGCATCGCCCAGACCGCCACGACCAGCGCCCCCTCCAGGCGATCGGCGTCGCGCTCGGCGGCAGCGTCGGGCACGGGAACACGGCGGGTGTCGGCGGCGGCGTGGAGCTCGTCGATCAGGCCTCCGTCCCCGGTCCCCACGACCAGCGGCCGGCCGAGCGCCGCCAGGCGTTCCAGGCCGCCCAGCAGGTCCAGGTCCTGCTCACGGGAGCGCCCGCAGCCGATGCCGGGATCCAGGTAGATCTCCGACAGCCCTGCGGCACCCGCCCGCTCGCCCTGAGCCTCCAGCGACTCCAGCGCCTCGACCAGGGCCGGCCTCCCGCCGGACGGACTCCCCCCGCCGGACCGCCTCCTGCCGGACGGACTCCCCCCGCGGGACTGACTCCCGCCCGGCTCGCCGTCCGTCACCGGCACCGGGGCCGCCGTGTGCACCGCCACCCAGCCGGCGCCGGCCTCCGCCGCCACGCCGGCCAGCGCCTCCCGGGTGCCGCCGGGCGCAGCCCCCGGGAGCATCGAGTGATCACAGATGAGCGTGGCACCCGCAGCCGTCGCCGCGGCTGCCAGGGTCGGCGAAGCGGTGGCGAGGGCCACCCGCGCATCGCCGGCGAGGGCCTCGACGACGTTCGCCACCTGTTCGGCCGGCGGGGGGCCGGCGCGGGGTGTGCAGGCGATTTCGACGATGTCCGCCCCTTCGGAGATCATGCGGCGGCCGCTGGTCACAGCCGCACGCGTGAGGGACCGGCCGTTGTCGGCGAACATGTCGGGCGCCAGGCGGAGCACGCCCATGACCTTCGTCTCCATGTCTCGGACCGGATCCGTCTCGGCTTCTGCTCGACCCGCAGGCTACCGGCGGATGCCCGGCGCTCGGCCCGCGGCGTCAGTCCACCGCGGCGGCGCTCTGGTCGTAGATGCAGATGTACGGCAGGTTGCGGTAGCGCTCGGCGAAGTCCAGCCCGTAGCCGATCACGAACTCGGGCGGAACCTCGAAGCCCACGTAGCGCAGCTCGGCGGCGCTGGGCCGGCTGCCCTCGCGCACCAGCAGGGCGCAGACCTGCAGCGAGGCCGGCGAGCGGGCCATGAGCAGGTCCCGCAGGTAGGCCAGCGTGAGACCGCTGTCCACGATGTCCTCCACCAGGAGCACGTCGCGGCCGGCCAGGTCCACGTCCAGATCCTTCAGGATGCGCACGACGCCGCTGGTCTTCGTGGAGGCGCCGTAGGAGGACACCGCCATGAAGTCCAGCTCCACGGGCAGGTCGATCCGGCGGATCAGGTCGCTCATGAACATGAACGCCCCCTTCAGCACCCCCACCAGCAGCGGCCGGCGCCCGGCGTAGTCGGCGGTGATCTCCTCGCCGAGTTCGACGATGCGCCGCTGCAGGGCGTCGGCGGCGATGAGCTCGGGCCCCGGCGGGGTGCTCAGACCGTTGCCCGAGGCGCTGTCGGGTTGCGGTGCGGTGCTCATGGCGGGTCAGTCTGGCAGACGGCGGGGGCGCCCGCGGTCGGCTCCAGGTGCAGGCGCTGCGCGCTGCGGCGCACCCGCCAGCCACCGCCCACGTCGGTGGCCCGCGCCTCGCCCAGCGCCACCGCCAGGGCCCGGTCCACCGCCGCCAGGTCGGGCGGGTGCCGCTCGCCGCGGGCGGTTGTGCCGCGGGCCTCGGTGATCCAGCGGCCCTCCGTGATCCAGCGGCGCAGCGCCCAGCGGGCCAGCGCCCGGGGTGCCGCCGCCAGCGCCGCGCAGTCGCGGGGATCCAGGTCGACGACCGCCGCGTCCAGTGCCTCGGTGGCCTCGCGGGCCAGGTCGGCGTGGCGGCACAGCAGCGGCGTGACGTCCCGCTCGAAGATCTGCTCCAGCAGCGGGATCAGGTCGTGGCGCACCCGGTTGCGGCGGATCGCCGGATCCAGATTCGACTCGTCGAGCACGGGCGTCAGCCCCGCCAGCCGGCAGACCTCCGCCGTCTCGGCGCGCCGCAGGCCCAGCAGGGGGCGGCGCCGGGTGGGCTCCATGGCGGCCACACCCGCCGGCCCGGCCCCCCGCAGCAGGTTCAGCAGGACGGTCTCGGCCTGGTCGTCCGCCGTGTGGCCCAGCAGCGTGCCGTCGGGCAGCGCGGCGTAGCGGGCGCTGCGGGCCCGCGCCTCCAGGTTGGGACCGGGGGCCACCGACGCCGACTCGCAGCGGAAGCCGGCATCGACCGCCGCGGCGGCGGCCGCCACGACGCCGGCATCGGCGGCCGAGGTGGGGCGGATGCCGTGATCCACGTAGACGGCCGTGACCTCCAGGCCGGCGGCACGGGCCAGCACCAGCAGCGCCAGGGAGTCCGGACCCCCGGAGACGGCGCAGGTCACCGCAGCCGGTGGCGGGGGGAAGGTGCAGCGCCGCAGGAACGGCTCGAAGGCGCCCGCAGCGATGGCGCTCCGCAACGGAGGCGCCGCGCCGACCGGGGCGGCGCCGGGCGCCGGGTGGGCCGCGGTCAGGCCGCGGCGCGGGCGTTCATCCGGTCGATCCACAGCTTCGGGGACCTGATCTCGCCCATGCTGGGGAGGCAGTCCGGCGCCTCCCAGGCCCGCTCCACGAACGCCGTCCCCTCCTGGCGCTCCACCGCGTCGATGAACGCCTCCCCCGCCTGGTACTGGTACAGCTTCGCCTCGATGCCCACGAGGCGCTGCAGCAGCTTGTTCAGGCCGCGGGCCGAGGAGCGCCGGGCCCGCAGCACGCGGCCGAACCGGCCGGACTCCGAGAGGCGATCCGCCCCGGCGCGGTCCATCGTCACGTCGCCGTGGCCCTCCAGCAGGCTCATCATCCCCGACAGCTTGTCGAGGGTGCCCCGCTGGGACTCCGGCGCCAGCAGCGCCGTCAGGCCGCCCTGGCGGAACGGGTCCTCACCGCTGCGGCGGGCCTCCACGAGGCGGCGGACGGCCTCCATCATGCGGCCGGGGTCGGGGTCCACCACGTCGAGCGCCTCGTCCACGAGACCCAGGAAGTGCCGGCGCAGCCAGGGGATGCCCATGAACTGGGCCCGGTGGGTGGTCTCGTGCAGTGCCAGCCAGAGGCGGAACTCGCGGCTGGGGAAGCCGTGGCGGCGCTCCAGCACGGCGATGTTGGGACCGACGTAGTACACCATGTCCTGGTCGTCGAGCTTGTCGTCCTCAATGATCAGCAGGTCGTACTGGCCGAGCACCCGGGTGGACATCCAGCCCAGCAGCGCCCCCACCTCGGCGCCGCTCATCATGCGGGTGATCTCGTGCATCGGGCCCGACTCGTCGACGTTGTTGGCCATGCGGTCGGTGAGGGGGCGCAGCAGCCGCTGGAACGACGCCACGTTGGCCCGGATCCACGAGCGGCGGTCCACCACCATGGCCCGCGCCCTGCTCGCCACCTCCAGGCCGGTGGCCTCGGCGACGAGCCGCTCGGCCTGCTCGGTGGCCTCGCTGAAGTCTCGGCCGATCGAGCGGACCGCCGGTGACCGGAGGTCGGGCTGGGTGCCGCGCTCGGCCACCCGGAAGGCGACCCGCTGGGCCAGATCCCAGTCGACTGCTTGGCTCACGGAGTGTCCCGATCAGCGGGGCCGCTCACTCGGGCGCCCGCTCCTTGCCCCGCGGCGGGTAGCGCCGGCCGTGTACGACCTTGAAGTAGCCGGCGATCGTGGCGATGATCGCCAGGACCGTGAGCGCCACCAGCAGGGGGGCGATCCACCAGTGCCAGACAACCGCCATCAGGGCCACGGCCACATCCTAGAGGTCGGTGACGTCGATCTGGCTCAGGTCGATGCGCTGGAGGGTCTCGGAGATGCGGATGCGCAGCGACTCGGGGGCCTGCTCCCGGCAGTGCAGTGCCACGAGGCTCTGCACGTTCATCTGCGTGTCGAAGGTGGCGGTGCAGGGGGCGCAGTTCTCCAGGTCCCGGCGCAGCGCGGCGATGCGCCCGGCGTCGGGGATGCCCTCGGTGGCCTGCAGGATCCGCTGCGCGGCGTGCGGGCAAGCGCCGGGCACCCCGGAGCATTCGGCGAGCGGCCCGAACGGGTCGGGGGGCGGGAATTCGTTCATCTCTGTGCTCCGGGGGATATGGCCGCAACCGGGGAGTCGTCGTCGACGAGGCCGCGGGCCTCCCCGTATTCCTGCAACGTCTGGCGCAGCCGCTTTCTTCCCCGATGCAGCCGGCTCATGACCGTGCCGATGGGGATGTCGAGGATCTCGGCGATCTCCTTGTAGGCGAAGCCCTCCACGTCGGCCAGCAGCACGGCCACGCGGTAGGACTCCGGGAGCGCTTCGATGGCGTCGCGCACCTCGGCGGAGGTGATCCCGTCGAGCAGCTCGTCCTCGGCGCTGCGGGACAGCCGGGCGCTGTCGGCGCCACCGAGGCCCCGGTACAGGTAGAGCGTGTCGGTGTCGCCCAGGTCCACCTCTTCGGGGCGGCGCTTGCGGCGGCGGTACTCGTTGATGAACAGGTTCGTGAGGATGCGGAAAAGCCAGGCCCGCAGGTTGGTGCCCTCGGCGAAGCGGTCGAAGCCCTTGTAGGCCCGCAGGTAGGTCTCCTGCACCAGGTCCTCGGCGGCGGCGTCATTGCGCGTCATGCGCCGGGCGGCGCCGTAGAGCTGGTCCATGTAGGGCATCGCCAACTCGGCGAATCGAGCCCGATCAGCCACACCACCAGCCTAGAAGCCACCCGCGGGGCTCAACCCCCGCCCACCGCTACCTGGAATCTCACGTCGGGACGATGCGCAGTGGCGTGTGCCGCGCGATGGCGGCGAAGTCGCGATCGCGTTGCAGCACCGGTACGTCGAGGCGGATCGCAACGGCCGCGATCAGGGCGTCCACCTGCGAACGCAACGTCTCACCCCGCCGGCGGAAGTCCCGGTAGATCCTGGCGGCATCGAGCCAGTCGAGCCGCGGGGTAAGCCCCTCGACATGCTGCGCGGCCAGCAGCCGCTGCAGGGAGGCGACGGAGTCGCGCTGGGCGCCGGCCATGACCTCCAGCAGGATCGGGTCGATCACCACGACTTCGCGCCTGGCTACGGCCTCCCGCATGCGGTGGGCTTCGGCTGATCCCGTCGCTCTGAGGAACTCGATCCAGGCCGACGTGTCAGCCAGCAGCACCGCTGCCCCAGTCGCCGAACCGGTCGGCCCGCATGGCGTCGAGGTCGCCCTCCCAGCCGGCACCCTCCATGGCGAGTTGCTCCTCGACGCTCATCAGCCCACCCCCGAGCAGGCGCTCCAGGGCTAGATGCACCGCCTGGCGCTTGGTCTGCAGCCCGAACGTGCGCATGACGCGCTCGATCAGGTCGTCGTCGATATCGATGTTGGTCCGGCTCACGGCCGCAGTCTACACCTCTATGTGTATTGATGTGTAACCGCGGCCCGGAGACGGCGAACCTCCCCCTGAGCCCGAGCGGGGAATCGAACCCCGGACCTATTCATTACGAGTGAATCGCTCTGCCGACTGAGCTACCCGGGCGCCGATGTCGCCGGGGACCGGCCCGCGGCGGACATCGCTCGACAGGCTAACGGCTCAGGCGCCACCGAGCATCACAGGCCGCTCAGACGATCTGACAGCCGCAGGCCCTCGAGACCCCCTGATCCGCGCCCGCGGCGCCTACGGTGTCCGGGACCGGAGAGCCGGGGAGAGGTTATGGATTCGTCAGGCGAGACAGCCTCGGGCCTCGGCGTGGTCCGGCTCGACGTGCCTCCGGTCACGAAGACCGATATCCTTCCCTTCCTGACCAGTCCGGTCGGCACGCAACTCTCGCTCGAGTCCGTCCCTGCATGATCTACAGGGCGATATTCCTCGCCGACGGATCGTCGGACGAACCTCTGGGCGAGCATCTGGAAGTCCGATGCGCCCGGCGAGACTTGGCGGTCCGGGTCACCACGCCCGAGGAAGGTCACGCCCTCCATGCACCGGCACCGTTGTCGCTCGCCCGTCGGTATGTCGGAAGTGCTTGTGCGAGCCGCGCTGGCGGACTTCCTCGAATCCCAGGCTTGTAAGCACGGCTATGGCCTCGCGTGGCTTGAGGACCGGAACTGCCACCACTCGGACTCAGGCCACCACGACGACCTGAGTGCCGACGAACTCGCCTGCCATCGCGGGCTCGCCGTCGACGAGGATCAAGGCAATGACGTCCTTCAGGTTGTCATTGAGTTCATCGAGCGTCTCGCCCTGGCTGTGCGCACCGGGAAGGCCTGGGACATAACCGACATAGAGCCCTGTATCCGGGCAGCGCTCGACGACGGCTGTGTAACTCTGCATCGATCCACGATCCTGAATAGCTGACATCGCCCGCCATGGTAGTGGCGCGTCGGAGCAGGGCTGCCTCGACCCTGCGCTGAGCGCCTCTGGGAGGGACCACCCTCAAGGGCCGAGCGATGCCAGGGGCACGACGGGGATTCCGTCCTCCGCCAACTCGCCAGCAAGAACATGGAGGTTCCCTCCGACCGGTTGACTGACGCGCCCGCCGCCGGCGCCCCGCCCGGGCCAGGCACCATGTGAGGCCCGCCGACAAGCGGGTCAGTCGGGGGCGAGGTGGGGCCAGGGGTTTGTGGCTTCTATCTGGGCGGCGACCTGCAGCAGCACGTCCTCGCGGGCGTAGGCGGCTGCGAGTTGGACGCCGAGGGGGAGGCCTTCGGCAGTGCGGCCCATGGGGATCGAGATGGCGGGCTGGCCGCTGAGGTTGAAGGGCAGGGTGAACGTGCCGTACGGCAGCGAGTTGACGAAGCTCGCCAGGACGTTGTCGGGGGTGGACACCAACTCGCCGATCGGCGGGGCCGGCTTGGCCGTGGCGGGGGTGAGCAGGAGATCCCAGCCGTCGGCCCACCAGGCGGCCATGGCCCGGCCGAAGAGCTGCCGGGCGTTCTGCGTCTTCAGCAGGTCGGTGCCGGGGGTCTCGCGGCCCCGCTCGGCCGAGAACCAGGTGGCCGGCTCGACGTCGGCCTCGGTGAGGGGCCGGCCGATCATCTCGCCCACCTCGTCGAGGGCGGACGCCGTCGCCACCCCCCAGGTCTTGGCGAAGTTGGCCAGCAGGCGCTCATCGGTCAGCGCCGGCGGGCCGGTGGCCTCCACGCTGTGACCGAGTTGTTCCAGCAGCAGAGCCGCCCGCTCCGCCGCCGCGACGCACTCGGGATCCACCTCCACCCTGCCGTCGCCGGGCGAGTCCAGCCACAGGCCGACGCGCAGCCGGCCGGGCTTGCGGAACATCAGCTCGCCGAACGGGCGCTCCGGTCGGGGGGCGATGACCGTGTCGCCGGGGAACGGCACGGCCTGAACATCGAGCAGGGCGGCCGTGTCGCGGACGGTGCCGGCCAGGACGTGCAGAACGGTGAGGCCGGACTCGCCCTCGTGCGGGCCATTGGAGACCCGCCCCCGCGACGGCTTGAGGCCCACCAGCCCGCAGAGCGCGGAGGGGATGCGGATCGAACCGCCGCCGTCGCCGCCGCCCGCCACCGGCACCATGCCCGAGGCAACCGCCGCCGCGGAGCCGCCCGAGGAGCCGCCGGGGCTGTGATCGGTGTTCCAGGGGTTGCGGGTGGGGCCGTAGGCGAGCGGCTCGGTGGTCGCCACCAGACCCAGCTCGGGCGTGTTGGTGCGCCCCAGGAAGGTGAAGCCGGCGCGGCGCAGACAGGTGACCTGGTTGCCGTCGGTGGGGTGGGTATAGCCGGCGTCTCGCAGCACCACCATGCCTAGGTGCACCGGGTCACCCGCCGAGGCCGGCCAGAGATCCTTCAGCAGCATCGGCACGCCCCGGAACGGCCCGTCGGGCAGATCGGGCGAATCCGCGGCCGCCAGGGCCTTGTCGTACAGCTTGTGGACGACGGCGTTCAGCTCGCCGTTGCGGGCCTCGATCCGCCGGATCGCCGCCTCGGTCAACTCCCGCGGCGACACTTTCCCCGCCCGCACCAGCGCCGCCAGCCCGACGGCATCGTGCGCGATGTAGTCCCGCTCGTCAATCATGGTGCCGCGCCCGCTCCTGGATTCCGGCCTTCGCCGGAATGACGAGCGTGAGGGCGAGGGTCGGCGGCCCCCGCCGGACCGACCGACTGAGGGAGGGTGGGAGCTTCACGAGTCCGGGGCGAAGGTGTCGATCATGAGGCGGACGTCGTCGCCGAGGGGGTAGAGGATGGGGCAGGTGCAGCCGTTGTCGCGGTAGTGCTCCACCTTCTCGCGGCACTCCTCGGGCGTACCGGCGGCGCAGATCATCTGCACCACGTCGTCGGGCACCAGCTTGGAGGCCTCCTGCACCTGCTCGAGGGTTGCCGGCCAGGTGAGCACCCGCCCCACGTCTTCCAGCAGCGACTCGGGCACGCCGGAAGCGGCCATGATGTGCGGCTGCTGGCCCAAGTACTGCGTGACCAGCAGGCGGGCGCCGTCGAGGGCGGCCCGGCGGTCCTCGTCCACCGAGCAGACCACGAGCTGGGGCCGGTCCAGGTCGTCCACCGAGCGGCCGGCGCGGGCGGCGCCCCGCTCGAGGGCCTCCATGGCCCGCTGGTTGTAGGTGGGCGACACCAGGTAGTTCAGCACCACGCCGTCGGCGATCTCGCCGGTGAGCTCCATCATCTTCATGCCGGTGGCGCCGATGTAGATCGGCACGTCCTTGGGGCGCCGCTCCTGGAACACGTAGTCGAGTTCCACGCCGTCGAGCTGCACGAACTCGCCGTCGTACGTGACGTTCTGGTCGGCCAGCAGGGCACGCACCGACTCCACCACCTCGCGCATCTGGCGCAGCGGGCGGGCCCGGTCGATGCCGACCTTGCGGGCGAGAGGGTCCCACCAGGCGCCCACACCCAGCAGCACCCGGCCGGGGGCCAGGTCGTCGAGGGTGGAGAAGGTGGCGGCCAGCAGGGCGGCGTTGCGGGTCCAGGAGGCCACCACGCCCGAGCCCACCTTGATGCGGTCGGTGACCGCGGCGAAGGCCGCCATCGGCACCGTGGCCTCGCGCACGAGGCGACTCTCGGCCTGCCAGACGGCCTCGAAGCCCTTGGACTCGGCGTACTGCACGTACTCCATGGCCTCACGCAGGGGGTGGGCGTCCTGCAGGTACATGGCCACGCGGGTGCCGTCATCGCTCATGGGTGTCTCCTGGTGGTCGGGCTCGGACGTGTCGGGTCGGGGGGCCGTCGGGTGGATCGCGCCGGTGGATCGTGCTCGTAGACGGTCAGTCGAGTTCGTCGAGGCGGCGGAAGAGGCGCTGGGCGGCCTCGGCGGCCTTGGCCCGCACCTCGGCGCCGTCGACGCGGGTGGATCGGCCGTCGGCCCAGACCTCCTCGCCGGCCACCTCCACCCGCTCGGGGCGCACGCCGGGGCTGAACGCCACGTGCCAGGGCTCCATGGCGGCGTAGTTCCAGGTGACGCGGTCGTTGCGGGCCTCGGGCATGAGGTCCCAGCCGGCCGAGAGCCACCGCCAGGGCGTCTCCGGGCTGGCGGTCACGTCGCTCTCCCGCAGGCGCACGTAGGCGATGCGGAACTCGTCCAGCATGTCCGAGCCGATGCCGTCGGTGCCCAGGGCGACCGGGTTGCCGGTCGCCTCGAAGCGGGCCGGCCGGGCGTAGCCCACGGCGTTGTTCATGTTGGAGCGGGGGTTGTGCACCACGGTGCCCTGGAGTTCGTGGCCCTCGGGCAGGTGCACGCCGTGGATGAGCAGCCAGTCCGGGCGGCTGAGATCCCGGAGGCGCTCTGCGGCCGGGGCGTCGGCCTCCCCCTCGGCCACGTGGGTGTGCACGCCGACACCGAGGTCGGCGGCCAGTCCGGCGGCGGCCTCCAGGGTCTCGTCGGTGCAGGTGAACGCCGCGTGGATGCCCACGTAGCCGTCGCCGCCCGCACGCAGGAACCGCTCGTTCTCCGCCAGCCCCCGGCGGGCCCCCTCGGCGCCGTGTCGATCGGTCACGCCATAGGCACAACTCACCCGCACCCCCACCGCGGCACACGCATCGGCGATGACCGAGAGCGACCCCTCGATGGCGTTCGGCGACTCGTGGTGGTCGATCACCGCCGTGCACCCCACCTCCAGGCACTCCAGCGCCCCGAGCATGGCCGACCAGTGGATGAGGTCGAGGTCCAGCGCCCGATCCAGCCGCCACCAGATCAACTCCAGGATCTCCAGGAACCCATGCGGCGTCCGGGGAGGCGCCGGCATCCCCCGCGCCAGCGCCGAGTACAGATGATGGTGGGAGCAAACGAGGCCGGGCGTGGTGTAGGGGGAGTTCATCGGCTCAGGAAGCTCGGCGGCGGCTCATCGCCAACCCGGGTAGGGCAGGGACGCCGGTGGACGCCGTAGGCGGCCATTCCGAGGCCGCCGGAGCGCCACCGGCAGCGCCGCCCGGTCATCCGCTGACCAGCGAGGTCGGGGACGCCGGGGGGCGGCGCCGGATCGATTTCGCCAGACGATCCGCCGACGGCCACCGGCGGCCCCGCCCGGACGGACCAACAACCGAAAGCGGCGGTCACGTCAGACGGTGGCGGGCTGAGCGGGGGTTGGGGCGGCGGCGCCGTTTCCGCTGCCGTTGCTGCCGTTGCCGAACGGGCCCCAGGGGCGCTCCCGGTTGGAGTCGTTGCGCATGGGCAGCTCGCTGCGCCAGGTGCCGTCGAAGTCCTGCAGGGCGGCCGCCACGGCGCCGGCGGTGGGCACCAGGCCGATCTCGCCCACGCCCTTGATGCCGTAGGGCGAGTCGGGCTGGGGCACCTCCACCAGCGTCACGTCCACCGGCGGCATGTCCTTGGGCCGCACGATGGCCAGGCTGCGCAGCGTGGCGTTCAGCGGGCGGCCGTCGGCGTCGGAGGGGAACCCCTCGGTGAGGGCGTAGCCGAGGCCCATGTGCACCGAGCCCTCGATCTGGCCCTCGCAGAGCGTGGGGTTCACGGCCTTGCCGACGTCGTGGGCGGCCAGCACCCGGGTGACGTCGCCGCTGTCGGGGTCCAGCTCGACGAGCTGGCAGGCGAACCCGAAGCACGAGTGGATCTTGGGGTTCTCCACGTCGTCGCGCAGCGAGTCGGTCCAGTCCACGATGTAGCTGCCCTCGTAGTCGACGCCCTCCCGGCAGCCGTCGGCCAGCGCCGCCCGGCAGGCGTCGGCCACCGAGCCGGCGCCCATGAGGGTTCCCCGGCTGCCGGTGGTCTGCCCGGCGCCCAGCTCGCGGCTGGTGTCCACGATGACCCGCACGTTCTCGGCGGCCACGCCCAACTCGGTGACGGCGACCTGCTGGGCGACGGTGTGCACGCCCTGGCCCATCTCGGTCCAGCAGTGGCGCACCTCCACGGTGCCGTCGGGCTCGAAGCGCACGACCGCCTTGGCGACCTCCCGCAGGCCGTTGCCGAGGCCGGAGTTCTTCAGGCCCAGGCCGATGCCCACGGGGCGCCCGGCGGCCCGGGCGGCGTCGTAGGTGGGCTTCACGGCGTCGAGGCACACCCGGGCACCGACGCAGCCCTCGTCCATGATCTGGCCGGGGCCCCACACCGAGCCCGGCACAACGACGTTGCGGGACCGCATCTCCCAGCCGTCGATGCCCACGGCCGCGGCGAGGCGGTCCATGACGCCCTCCATGGCGAACTGCGCCTGGTTGGCGCCGAAGCCCCGGAAGGCCCCGCACACGGGGTTGTTGGTGCGGGCCGCCACCGACTCCACGTCGATGTTGGGCACCGAGTAGGGGCCGCTGGCGTGGCCGGCGGCCCGCTCCAGCACCTTCATGCCCACCGAGGCGTAGGGGCCGGAGTCGCCGATCATGCGGATCCGCAGGGCGGTGAGGCCGCCGTCGGCGTCGCAGCCGGCGGTGTAGTCCATGCGGATGGGGTGGCGCTTGGGGTGCAGCAGCAGCGACTCCTCCCGCGACAGCGTGCACTTCACCGGCTTTCCGAGCAGGTGGGCGGCCAGCGCCGTCTGGGCCTGGTTCGACATGTCCTCCTTGCCGCCGAAGGCCCCGCCGTTGCTGACAAGCTCGACGGTCACCATGGAGGGGTCGACGCCCAGCACCGAGGCGATCTGGTTGCGGTCGTCCCACACGCCCTGGCCGCCGGAATACACGTACAGGGCGCCGTCGGGCCGGGGCACCGCCAGGGTGGACTCGGGCTCCAGGAAGGCGTGCTCGATGCGCTGGGTCTGGAACGTCTCGCTGATGACATGAGCCGAGCCCGCCAGCGCCGCGTCGGTGTCGCCCCGATCGTACTTGGAGACCGACAGCACGTTGCCGTCGAGTTGCCAGACGGCGTCGGGGGCGTCCTGCACGGCGGCGACGGGATCGGTGATCGGCTCGAGCGGCCGGTACTCGATGTCGATGAGCGTGGCGGCGTGGCGGGCGATCTCCCGCTCGGTCGCCACGACGATGGCCAGCACGTCGCCCAGGTAGGAGGTGCGGCCGCCCTCGGGGATGAACACCGGCCAGTCCTTGTGGATGATGCCCACCCGCAGCTCGCCGGGCACATCGGCGCCCGTGAAGACGGCCTCCACGCCGTCCACGGCCAGCGCGGGGGCACAGTCGATGCGCACCACGTCGGCGCGGGCATGGTCGGCGAGGCGCACCGCGGCGTGCAGGCAGCCGTCGGGCGTCATGTCGTCGATGTAGGGGCGGAACCCGCACGCCAGGTCGGTGGCCTCGTAGCGGATGCCCCGGGTGCCGACGATGCCGGGCTGGGTCAGGGCGGGCTCCTTGCCGTGGGCCAGGTCCTCCACGGCGTCGAGGATCTTGACGTAGCCGGTGCAGCGGCAGAGGTGGCCGCCGAGGTGCCGGGAGGCCTCCTCGCGGGTCAGGTCGGCGCCCTTGCGGTCGATGAGCGCCTTGGCGCGGACCAGGATGCCGGGGATGCAGAAGCCGCACTGCAGGGCGCCGTGGTCGGCGAAGATGCCGGCGTAGCGGTCCCGCTCGTCGGGGTCGAAGCCCTCCAGGGTGAGCACCGAGGCGCCCTCCACCTTGTCGAGGGGCACCTGGCAGGCCACCCGGGCGCGGCCGTTCAGCAGCACGGCGCAGCAGCCGCACTGGCCGGTCGGCGAGCAGCCGTCCTTGGGCGAGATGATGCCCAGCTCGCTGCGCAGGGCTTCCAGCAGGTGGGGATGGTCGTCGCGGCACTCCACGGTGGTGCCGTTGAGTTCGAACTGCGCCACGGTGCTTCCTCCGGTGGTCTGGGGTTCGGTTTGGGTCTGGTCGAGCTTGGCGGCTCGGCGGTTGAGTTTCGCTTGGGGTTCGGTTGGGATCTGTGGGTCTTGGCGAGGTTGGCGGCTCGGCGGCTGGGGCTCAGGATCGCGCCGGGGCGCGGTCGGGGTGCAGGGCGATGTCGGAGGGGCGGATGGGCACCCGGTTCAGCGGCAGGCCGGTGGCCTGGCGAACCGCGGCCACGACCGCCGGCGTGGAGGAGATGGTGGGGGGCTCGCCGATGCCCTTGGCGCCGAACGGGGCGCCCGGCTCGGGCTCCTCCACGAGGCGGGCGATGCGCACGTCGCACATGTCCAGCGCCGTGGGGATGAGGTAGTCGGTGAAGCTGGCGTTGCGCACCCGGCCGCCGTCCAGGACGATCTCCTCCATGACCGCCAGGCCGACGCCCTGGGCGATGCCGCCCTCGATCTGGCCGACCGCCTGCTGTGGGTTCAGGATGCGGCCCACGTCCTGGGTGGTGGCGACCTCCACGGTGCGCAGCAGCCCCAGGTCGGCGTCCACGTCCACGACGGCGCGGTGGGCGGCGAAGGCGAACGACACGTGCGGCTCGCCCTGGCCGTCGGCGTCCACCTCGGTGGTGGGCGCGTGGTGGTACTCGATCTCGTGGCGGAAGTCCCGCTCGGCGCTGATGTCGGCAAGGTCGCGGCTGAGCCCGCTGTCGGAGATCACCTGGCCGTCGCGCAGGGACAGCTCGGTGGGCGGGATGCCACACTCGGCGGACACGTAGGCCAGCACCTTGTCGCGCACCCCCTCGCAGGCGGCCAGCACCGCCCCGCCCGACATCCAGGTCTGGCGGCTGGCCGAGGACGACCCGGCCGAGCCGATGGCGGTGTCGGCGGGGTCCAGCAGCACCTGCTGGACGCCCAGAACCTCGCGGGCGATCTGCTGGGCGAGCGTCACGAACCCCTGGCCCACCTCCACGCAGGCGCAGGTGATGGTGGCGACGCCGTCGGACAGCCGGCAGGCCGCCGTGGAGTAGTCGTCGAAGCCCTCGGAGAACATGAGGTTCTTGATGCTGGCGGCGTAGCCGACGCCCCGCCGCACATGACTGTCGTCGGCGGTGCGTCCGGCGCCGCCGGGGCGGGCCATGGCGCCGGCGGCGCCGTTGCCGCCGGTGCCGTATCGGCCCGCCCCGTCGGTTCCCTGCGGTAGCGGGTACTCGCCCAAGGCCTCGAGGAGCTCGGCCACGGGGGCGGTACCGGTGATCTGCTGGCCGGTGATGAGCGTGTCGCCGGGCGCCAGGGCGTTGCGCAGCCGCAACTCCAGCGGGTCGACGCCCAGGGCGTCGGCCAGCCGGTCCATCTGGGCCTCATGGGCGAAGCAGACCTGCACCACGCCGAAGCCTCGCATGGCCCCGCACGGCGGGTTGTTGGTGCGCATCCCCCAGCCGTCCACGGCGGCGTTGGGCACCTTGTAGGGGCCGGTGGCGAAGAAGCTGGCGTTCGCGAGGACCGCGGCGGTGGTGGAGGCGTAGGCGCCGCCGTCGAGGATGATCTCGGCCTCCACCTTGACGAGGCGGCCGTCGGCGGTGGCGTGGTGGCGGTAGCGCATGCGGGCCGGGTGGCGGTGCACGTGGCCGAAGAACGACTCCTCACGGTTGTAGAGCATCTTCACGGGGCGCCCGGTGTGCCGCGCCAGCAGGCACAGGTGGATCTGCAGGGTGACGTCCTCGCGGGCGCCGAAGGCCCCGCCCACGCCGGCGAGGGTGAGATGGACGTCGCTGGGTGCCAGGCCCAGCGCCTCGGCGATCTGCCGCTGGTCGTTGTGCAGCCACTGGGTGGAGATGAACAGCTCCACGCCGCCGTCGACGGTGGGCATCGCCAGGCCGGACTCGGTGCCCATGAAGGCCTGATCCTGCATGCCCACCTCGTAGTCGCCCTCCACGACCACGTCGCCGGTGGCGGTGGCGTCGCCGTGGCGGATGCGGATGTGGCGGAACAGGTTGCCCTCGGGACCGATGGGCGGGGCGTCCGCGGCGGCGGTAGCGTCGGTGACGGCCGCCAGCGGCTCGTAGTCCACGACGATGGCCTCGGCGGCCAGCCGGGCGATCTCGGGGTGGTCGGCGGCCACGAGGGCCACCGGCTCGCCGCAGTAGCGCACCACGTCGTGGGCCAGGACCGGCTGGTCGGCGTGCTCGATGCCGAAGAGGCCCGTGCCGGGCAGGTCGTCGGCGGTCAGCACGGCCCGCACCCCGCCGATGGCCAGAGCGGGGGCGATGTTGATGGAGCGGATGCGGGCATGGGGGTGCGGCGACCGCAGCGCCTGGCCCCAGAGCATGCCGTCGGCCCAGAGGTCGGACGAGAAGGCGAAGGCGCCCGTGGTCTTGGGGATGCCGTCGGGCCGCGCCACGCTCTCGCCGACGCGCCCCGTCGTGCGGGGCCGCGCCGGCGCCTCGACGCCAGCGGCCGCGCTCAGCACCATGTCGTCAACCACCACGTTGTCCTCAACCACGTCGCCATCCACCAGCCGGCTCACCCCATAAGTACACACCAAATTTTACATTTCGTCAAAGGATGGGCGTACCGACGGACGCCATCGAGCACCGGATTATGCGCCTGAACTGCTGAGAGCGGGATGAAGGGAGGTCATGGTAGGGTCTATCTAGTGCTGCATGCAGTGCCGTTTGAGTTGCCGACCGCACGGGCTCGGGTGCCGAAGCGGAACGCCCGAGGCTCCGTTGAGTTCGGGCTCGGGATTTGACCGCCGATTCAACGAGCGGCGTCCCTGTTGCTATCCTGCCCACTCCACTGCTACCGGAAAGGCTCTGATCGGCGATGAGGGAAACTCTGCTCGTCATCACCGCCCGGAATATCAGCGGTCCCCTGCTCGCTGAGATGGCTCAGTGGCTGGGGAGCACCTTCATGTCGCCCGAGCCCGACGACGCCGACGAGTTCCTGAGACAGGTCTGGCAAGAGGTTGGCGATGACCTGCGCGGTGCCATGAAGCGGTATCCGTTGGAGCAGGCCGCCAGCGACGCCGACTACTCACTGTCTTCCTCGCCTGCGTGACCGACCAGCCGATCCGGCCGGAGGAGGTCGAGAAAGCGCCCCAACCGCCCGCGGGAGCGGACGTGCAAGTCGCGATGTACCAGCGGGAAAGCCCGCTACCTCGACCCGAGGAACTCCAAGGCTATTTCGACATCTCTGCCGACGTCGGCGATCGCATCCTCAAGATGGCTGAGCAGGCCGCGAATCACCGGCACGAGATGCAGCGCAAGACTCTGTCGTCGAGTGTGGTCTTGGTGTCATGCACAACTGTCATGATCCTCGCGATCGTGGCAGGCGCTGTCTGGCTTGCGATCGCAGTCACTCCCGCTGGCGGCGTGGCGCTCGGGCTCAGCCCGATCGGATGGATCGGCGTGACAATCCTGCTGGCCCGCCGCGGCCGTCGTCGCGAGCAGCCCGAAGACCGTTAATCGAGGGTGATCTCACATCCAAGCGACATGTCTCGGCTGTCGGCACTGGTTCTGGCCGAGCAGTTGGGACTACCTCTGTTCACCGCCTCCGACGAGGTGTCCAGCAACAGGATCGAGATCCACCGACCCTGGTAGCACACCGGCTGTAAGCACCATGGAGCAGCGGGCTGCACACCGACGGCAGCATCCAGAAAGAGAACGGCCCCGACTTCAAGTCGAGGCCGTCGGCCTGGGGCTGCTCACCCCAGGGGGGTACTTCATACTATACCGATCTGCGACTCCCGCTGGCAGGGCACTCCGGGCGCCGGCTGGTTGGCTGCCCAGCCCTTGAGGAGTTGCTTAGAGGGTCAGTTCGGTGCGGGTGCCGCGGAGGTCCATCTCGAACTCGATCTCGCGGACCGGGGGGCGGGAGTTGATCCAGCGCAGGCCGTGACGTGAGGCCTCGCCGACGGTGGGCAGCACGGCGTCCTCCAGCAGGCCCTCCAGCAGGTACACCGTGTAGACGTCCACGGTGGTGACCTGGTGCCAGCCGGCGCCCAGGCCGACCAGGCGCTCCTCCATGATGGCGGCCACGTGGCGGGCCTTCTCGCGCATGGCGTCGGGGCCCAGCTCGCCCTTGCGGACGATGGTGTCCTCATCCAGGGCCGCCTCGCGCAGCTCGCCGGCGCCGGCCACGACGAAGGTCATGGGCGCGTCCGGCCCGGCGGGGGACGTGTAGGAGAAGGCCTGCAGGGAGACGACTTCGGGCGGGAAGTCCTCGGGAGCCACGTTCGTGCGGGCGACGGGGTTTAGGTCGCCCATGTACAGGCCCCAGGATTGGAGCAGTTCGATGTAGCCCTTGTTGAACTCCTTGAACCCCGCCATGGTGAAGGGTTCCGGCGAGCGCAGCTGGATGCCGCACAGGGCCTCGCGGCCCCGGCCGGCGGTGGCCAGGTGGGCGTCGATCAGTTCGAAGCCGTCGCGCCAGGGCAGCGGCGTGCGCAGGGTGGTGTAGACCACCTCGTGGCCCGGGTCGGCGACCACGCCGCAGGAGTAGGGATCGATGCCCGACAGGAAGCAGTAGTTGCCTCGGGGGTTGGCGAGCAGCTCCATGGGATGTCTCCGTTTCTACGTACGTGCTGGACAGTGGACAGCGGACTCAACCGGAACCGCCGCCGAATGGATTCCGGCCTGCGCCGGAACGACGACTGAGACGATCCCGGACACTCGGCAATGCCTGCTGGGAATGGATTCCGGCCTGCGCCGGAACGACGACGGGTAGGATCTCGGACACTGCTCGGCAAGCTCCCGGATTCTCAACCGCTAGGTCAGGGCGGCGTGCAGGATGCGCTCGTAGTCCGCCTCTTCGGTGGGGAACGTGGCGACCAGGCGGCCCCGGCTCATGACGTGGATGACGTCGGCCACGGCGAGCAGCTCCTCGAACTCCGAGGACGCCACCACCACGCCGAACCCGACGTCCTGGGTCAGTTGGCGGATCAGCGCCAGGATCTCCGCCTTCGCCGCCACGTCGATTCCCTGTGTGGGCTCGTCGAGCAGCAGCACGCTCGGCTTCGACACAAGCGCCCGCGCCAGCGCCAGCTTCTGCTGGTTGCCGCCGCTGAGGTTCCCGGCGAGAATCTCGGTGTTGGCGGGCCGGATGCCGAGCGCATCGACGTATTCCCGGGCCAGTTGCCGCTCCTTGCGGATCCGGCGCAGCCCCGCCCGCCTCGCCGTGGAGTGGATGGGCAGCGTGAGGTTCGCCCGAACCGACAGCCCCGGCACGATGGCCGAGGCGCGGCGATCGGCGGGAACGAGCACCACACCGGCCCGGTAGGCATGGCGCACGACCGCCGGGTGAAGACTCTGGCCCCCGACGGCGATCCGGCCCCGGTCGTAGCCGTCGACACCCGCGATGGCGCGCAGCAGGTGGCCGTGACCCGAGCCCTGCACACCGGCCACGCCGACGATCTGCCCCGGGCGCACGCTCATCGTGACGTCGGTGAGGTTGGGATCGCTCGTCAGAGAGTCCACCTCGAGCAGCGGCCTGCCGTTCGTCGCCGCAACCGGCTGAGCCCGCTGCGCCGCCGTCTCGACCCGCTCGAGCGCTTCGACCGTGCCGGCCGGCTCCTTGTCGCCGAGCGTGCTGTCCTTCGTCATCAACGAGACGATCTTGTCCTTGTCGAGCTCCGCCCGGGGGAACGTGCCGACGGCGTGGCCGTCACGAAGGACCGTGATCCGGTCGGCGATGCCCAGAACCTCCGTCAGCCGGTGGCTCACGTAGATGATCGCCTTCTGCTGGTCGCGCAGGGTGTGCAGGCGCTCCAGCATCGCCGCGGCGTCGTTCTCCGACAGCGCCGCGTTGGGCTCGTCCAGAAGGATGACGTCGCCCGGATGCAGCAGTGTCCGGCTGATCTGGGCCAGCCGCAGCTCCGGCACGCTGAGCCGGCCGGCCGGGGCGGACTCGCTGAACGAGGCGCCGCAGAGATCCAGCGCCTCCCGGGTCAGCCGCCGGTCCTTGGCGCTGAGCTTGCCCTTGCGGTCGAACGGCCCCTCGAAGCCCAGCAGCATGTTGCGCCCGACGCTGAAGTCGGGCACCGCCTGCACCTCCTGGGGCACGTAGCTGATGCCCCGCCGCTGGGCGTCCCGGAACCCATGGAACACCACCTCGGCCTCGTCGAGGCGGATGTGGCCCGAGTCGGGGCGGATCAGCCCGGCCAGGATCTTCACCAGGGTGGACTTGCCGGCGCCGTTCTCACCCAGCAGGGCGTGCACCTCGCCGCGCCGCACGTCCAGGGACACGTCGTCCAGCGCCTTCACGCCGGGGAACGACTTGGAAATGCCCTCCAGGCGGGCCGCGGCGGCGTCGCCGGACCCGTCCCGCACGGCCGGCGCGCCCGAGGGCGCCCCGGAGTTCAGCACAGCCGGTGTCATCGTCCGCCGGAGCCGCCGGCGGCGGCCCAGTGCCACGTCCCTGCCCCGGAACTCGGCTCAGCCGGTGTCATCGTCGGTCGGATCCGCGGCGGGGGCCGCGGCGGGGGTGCGCCGGTCGTGATCCTCGTCGCGACGGGCCAGGCCCAAAAGCTGCGCGAACGCCGGCACGACATCGGCCATCCGGCGGATGCGCCCCCCGCGGACCTGGCTGATCAGCACCGCCACGACCAGGGCCACGCCGATGGCCATCTGCTGCTGGAACGTGCTGGTGCCGGTCACTCCCAGCCCCACGGTGAGGGAGGTCATGAGCGCCACACCCAGGAAGACCCCGCTCAGGCGGCCCTTGCCGCCGCCGATGACCGCGCCCCCGATCACCGCCGCGGCGATGGACCGCAGTTCGTAGCCGGCCCCGAGGCCGGTCTGGCCGACCGACACCCGGGAGGCGGCCATGATCCCGCCCGCACCGGCGAGCATGCCGGTGATCATGTAAGTGATCGTCTCGTAGCGGGCGACCGGGATCCCCGCCAGACGGCACGTCTCGCGGCTCCCGCCGATGCCGTACACGTAGAGGCCGATGCGGGTGCGGCCCGTGAACACCATCGCCAGCAGCAGCACGATGAGGCCGATCCCGATCGTGGAGGGCAGGAACCCCCAGTCGGTGCGCCCGAACCACTGGAACGAGGGATCGTTGGCGATGACCGACGACCCGGCGCTGCGGACATTGGAGTACCCGGTCAGGAAGTACAGCATGGCCATCGTGACGACGAACGGGCTGACGCGCAGCTTGGCGATCAGCAGCCCGTTCACCAGTCCGATCGCGGCGCCGACCAGCAGCCCGATGACAATGGCCGAGGCGACGCCGTGGGCCCCGAGCGCCTGAGCGGTGGCGACGCTGGTGAAGCCCATGTTGGCCCCCACCGACAGGTCGAACCCGCCGACGGTGATGGCGAACATCTGGCCGATGGACACCACGAGCAGGATCCCCGCCTGGCGGGCGATGTTGCGGACGTTGTCCACCGTGGGGTAGATGGACGGCTCGATCAGCGAGAAGATGAGGATCAGAAGCCCCAGGCCCACCAGCAACTGCAGCTCGGTGGCGTGCTTGGCGGCCCAGTCCCGCAGCGAGAGCCGGTAGCTGCCAGCCGCCAGCGGGGCGCGCTCGGCCGGCGAGCGGTCAGTCACCGGAGCCCCGACCGGGCGTGTGCATCGTCAACGGTCGCTCCCCGGCTGTCGCGCTCCGGCCCGGAGCGAGCCCGCGGACTGTGTCTTCAGGAACCTGCCTGCAGGAGCCTCTAGGGCGCCTCCATCAGGGCACGCAGCCTCTCGGAGGTCTCCGGCGGGCGGGCCGCGGCCCCGGTGAGGTGGGGGTTCTCCGCCGCCCACTGCTCCATGGGGTTCTCGGCCCGGAACTTGGCCGCCAGATCGCCGAGCGTGCTGAAGACCCGCCCGTCACCCTTCATGTGCTCGATCAGCTCGTCCATCATCTTCAGGCGCGACCCCCGGCCGATGAACTGCGGGTGGCACGTGAGCACGTACATCCCGCCGGGGCAGTTCTCGACCATGTAGTCGAACTCGCCCTGCCACAGCTCCCGCACCTGCGAGGGCGTGTTGGGCCCCTGGTTCATACCCCACACGTACTCCAGCGGCGGGAAGTCGTCGAGCCCCCAACTCGGCGGGAGTTCGACAACGTCGACGAGGTCGCCGAAGACGAACGGCTCGTTCTTGGGGAACTCGTCGCCCGAGCGCAGGTAGTACGGGTAGAAGTCGTTCGCCATGAACGTGGACGAGTAGTCGAGGTCGTACTCGATCATGAGGTCCAGCGTGTTGGGGCTGAAGTCCCACGCGGCGGTGCGGCACCCCGTGGGGGTGACACCGGCCGCCCAGTCGAGCGCCTCGAAGCCCAACTCGAAGTCGCGCCGCTCCTCCTCGCGGGAGAGCTTGGTGGGGTTGCGGTGGCTCCAGCCGTGGTGCCCGATCTCGTGACCCTTGTCCACGATCTCCTTCACGTAGCTCGGATACAGGTGGGCCGAGTGGCCCGGCACGAAGAAGGTGGACGGGACGTCGTGCTTCTCCAGCAGCTTCAGCACACGCATCAGGCCGGGGACGGCGAACTCGCCCCGCGAGCACATGCTGGGTGTCTCCGCCCCGAAGGAGCCGAGCCAGAGACAGATCGCATCGAAGTCGAAGGTCAGGCAGATCGTGTGTTCTTCGCTTTTCATCCGGGTCCTCCCTGCAGCGTTTCGCTCCCTCGTTGATTCCGGTCAGATGTCCCCCGCCGGGCAGCCGTCACGCCGCCCGGCGGTACCCCGGGGGGCTAGCCGACCTCGGCCTGCCAGCCCTCGGGAATCAGCTCGATCTGCACCCAGTCCTCGTCCACGTTGGACTGGTCGACCACCGGGAACGGCACGCAGTTGATGCGTGGCACGTCCTGGCCGTTGAGGACCGCGACCGCGGTGCCGAGGCCGACGTAGCCCATCCAGTACGGGCTGACCAGGAACAGGGCGTCGGCGCTGCCGTCGTGGATCCACGGCTGGGAGAAGTTCGTGAAGTCCGAGGCCACGTAGGGCACGTCGGCGTACTCCTCCGGGATGGTGATCGGCAGCAGCAGCGCGAAGTGCGCGGCGTAGATCCAGTCGATCTCCGGGTTGCCGGCGACCACGTTCATGAAGTCGGCGAGGCCCTCCTCGGGATCCACCAGCTGGTTGGGCGCCTCGATGATCTCCAGGTTCGGGTAGGCCTCCTCGACGCGGTCCACGAAGCCCACGTGGCGCTTCTTCGACCAGGTGGCGTTGGCGGGGCCGGCCATGACGACGCCCTTGCCGCCCTCGGGCACCAGCGCGGCGATGGCGTCCGCGCCGGCCTTCCCGAACAGGTAGTCGTCCTGCATGATCATGTAGACCCTGCCGTCGGGAACCTCGGTGGAGACGTTCACGACGGGCACGCCTGCCGCGTCGGCGGCGTCCACGATGGCGACCGAGCCGGCCGTGTCCACCGGAGCCAGGATGATGGCGTCGGGGCCGCGCTGCAGGATGTTCTCGGCGTCGGCCAGCTGATCCGCCGGGCCGGTGTAGCCCACGCCGGCGGTGTGGCGGACCGTCACGGTGCCGCCGCCGGCCGCGGTGGCGTCCGCTGCGGCCTGCTCGGCGCCGTAGGCCATGGCCTGGTAGTACTCGGCGGCCAGGCTGACCTGCATGAAGTCGATCTCGTAGTCGCCGTCGGCGGCCGGTGGGGTGTAGTTGACGAGATCCTCCGTGGTGGAGTTCACGTCGCAGTCCAGCGGCGTGCTGAAGTACGCCTCGTTCAGCACGACCGGCTCGGGCGGCGGCGGTGGCGGCTCCGGCGCCGGCTCGGGCGGCGGTGGCGGCTCGGGAGCCGGATCCGGCGAAGGTGCCGGTGCGGGCTCGGGTGCCGGCGCGGGTTCGGGAGCAGGCGCGGGCTCGGGCGCCGGTGCGGGCGCCGGGGCCGCGGTGTCCCCGGAGTCGTCCTCGCCGCAGGCAGCCGCGACGAGTGCGAGTGCGGCAAAGATGCCAACGACCGCGATCAAAGTCTTCTTCCGCATGCCGGATTCCCCTCTCGTGTTTGCCGGCAGGTAGCGCTCCCGGTGAGCCGTGCGGTTGAGAACGACCCGGTGGGAACTTTGGCGACGGGGAGGCTAACACCGGGCCGTCGCGCCGGTCAACCGATGGTTTGGTGCTGGTTCGGTGCAGCGCGAGCCCGCCGACCCGGCCCGAAGAAGGGGCGGTCGGAGGACCGTGCGGGCGGCTCCCGGCGATCCCGGGGCCTCACCGTTTCGCGGGGTTGCCGTCCCGCCGGCTTCGGCGGCGGGCGAGGGTCGGCGTCAGTGAGCCGGCCCTCCGACCAGGGGCGGTTCGGAGGACCAGGGGAAGTCGATCCAGAGGTCGGTGCGGCGCCAGACGTAGTCGCAGCGGACCACCGATCGGGGCTTCTCGTAGAGCACGGCCGTGCGGACCTCGCCGACCTTGGCGGTGCAGAAGTCGCGCACTATCTCGAGGGTGTGGCCGGTGTCGGCGACGTCGTCGGCGATGAGAATCCTGGCGCCGTCGAGGTCCACCAGCTCGAGGTAGGGCGGCAGCACGATCGGCACGTCGTGGCGCTCGTCGATGTCGGTGTAGTACTCCACGTTCATCACGAAGATGTTCTTCGTGCTGAGGGCGTAGCCCAGGGAGCCGGCGATGAACAGGCCGCCCCGGGCGATCGACAGGATCACGTCGGGCCGGTAGTCCGATTCCACGACCATCTGCGCCAACTTCCGGGCGCCGACGCCGTAGGCCTCCCAGGTCAGGATCTCCCGCTGCTCGCTCATCGGCGCTCCCCTCGATCTGTCCGTGTGGGCTGTCCGTGTGGGTCGGTCACCCGGTGGCTCGGCTGCGGCCGCCGGTCTCCACCGCTAGTTGTAGTCGTAGAAGCCGGCGCCCGTCTTGCGGCCGAGGCGGCCGGCGGCCACCATGCGGCGCAGCAGCGGCGGCGGGGCGTAGAGGCGCTCGGCGTACTCGGCGTGCATCACCTCGGCGACCGCCTCTATGACGTCCAGGCCGATGAGGTCGCACAGCTCCAGGGGGCCCATGGGATGGGCGCAGCCGTGCTTCATGCCGGCGTCGATGTCGGCGACGGTGGCCTGGCCGGAGTCGGCCAGCTCGATGGCCGCCAGCAGGTAGGGCACCAGCAGGCGGTTCACCACGAAGCCGGCCCGGTCCTCGCAGCGGATGACGTGCTTGCCGAGTTTCTCGGTGCCGAAGGCGGCGACGGCCTCGACGACGGCCTCGTCGCTGGCCACCGAGCGGACCACCTCCACGAGGGGCTGGACCGTGGCGGGGTTGAAGAAGTGCATGCCGACGACCTGGCTGGGGCGCCGGGTGGCGGTGGCGACGTCGATGATGGCGATGGACGAGGTGTTGGAGGCCAGGGTGGCGTGTGGCGGGGTGATCTCGTCGAGCACGCCGAAGATGCGGCGCTTCTCGTCGAGGTTCTCGATGACGGCCTCGATGGCCAGGTCGCGGTCGGCCAGGTCGGCGAGGTCGTGGGAGTAGGACAGGTTGGCGACGGCGGCGTCGTGGGCCTCGGCGGTGATGCGGCCCCGGTCCTGGGCCCTGCCGAGCGACTTGGCGATGCGGCGCTGCACCTGCTCGACGGCGGCTGCGTCGATCTCGACGACGGCGGTGTCGAGGCCGCTGCGGGCGCACACCTCGGCGATGCCCGAACCCATCGTCCCGCCGCCCACGACCCCGACCCTTTGGATATCCATCAGATCCCTCCGCCTCGTGACTCTCCGCCGCTTGCTGCGATCCGCACCGGCCGGTGGAACGGCTGCGACCGTAGTTTGCCCGCTCCGGGCCGTGGAGCATCCCGGACGGGCGGGGGCGCTCTGGATCCCGGCCTTCGCCGGGATGACGGTTGGGGTGGGTTACGGGGCGGCGGCTGCGACGCGGCGGCGGCTGCGAGACGCCAGTTGCGAGGCGGCGGGATGGTGAGCGCCGCGCCCCGGATATCGTGCCGACGGTCATGGCTGGACCTCGTTCGCACCCTGATCCCTCCGCCGATGCTTCTCCTGTCGGCGTCCCTGCCGACGGCCCCGGCGGTGCCCGCCCGAACGGCGACGCCAGCATCGTGGCCCGGGGGCTCACCCGGCACTTCGGCGAGGTGCGGGCCGTGGACGGCGTGGACCTGGAGGTCGCCCTCGGCGAGGTCTACGGCTTCCTGGGGCCCAACGGCGCCGGCAAGACCACGATCACGCGGATGCTGTGCACGCTGCTGCGACCCAGCGCCGGCAGCGCCACGGTGGCGGGCTTCGACATCATGCGGGAGGCAGGACAGGTGCGCCTCGCCATCGGGGTGACGCTGCAGGAGGGGGCGCTGGACGAGAACCTCACCGGCCGGGAGCTGCTGCGGTTGCAGGGGCGTTTCTATGGCTTGAACCGGGCCGAGGTGGAGCAACGCATCGGCGAGGTGTCGCCGATCCTGGACGTCTCGGCCATCGACCGGCGCATCAAGACCTACTCGGGGGGCATGAAGCGGCGCCTGGACGTGGCGGCGTCGCTGATCCACAACCCGCGCATCCTGTTCCTGGACGAGCCCACCACCGGGCTGGATCCGGTGTCGCGGGCCGCGGTGTGGGAGCAGGTGGCCCGGCTGCGCGCCGACTTCGGCATGACGATCTTCCTCACCACCCAGTACCTCGAGGAGGCCGACGCGCTGGCCGACCGGGTGGGCATCATCGACGAGGGGCTGCTGCGGGCCGAGGGGCCGCCGGAGGAACTGAAGCGCCGGATCGGCACGGACGTGATCGTGGTGCGCCTGGCCGAGGGGGTCGATGGGATCGAGGGGGTCGGAGGCGACCGGAGCGTCGGAGGCGACGGCACGGTCGCCCGGGCGGTGGCGGCGCTGGAGGGACTGCCGGGTGTGTCGGGTGTCGAGGCGCACGGGCACGAGGTGACGGTGGCCACCGAGGACGGCGCGGCCACGATCAGCCCCGTGGCCGTGGCGCTGTCGGGCGCTGATCTGCCGGTCATGGACATCGCGCTGCGCCGGCCGACGTTGGACGACGTGTTCTTGGACCTCACGGGCCGGCACATCGTGGTGGACGACGACGCGGGCGGCGGCGAGGACGCAACCGGCCGGGGCGAATCCTGAGGGATCGGCCGGGGCGAGTCCCGAGTGGTCAGCCGGGGCCACCGAAGGCGGAAGGATCGACCATGAGACGACGACCGACGCAGGGGTGGCGATTCAGATGAGCGAGGCATCCATTCGAGAACGCACCGAGGGTTCCGGCCTCGGCGGTGACAGCGCCCCGATCGGGGCCCGGAACCGGGGCTTCTGGCACGACCTGTTCGCCGTGGGGCACCGGGCGGTGATCCTGCTGCCCCGGGACATGGCGGCGATCATCCCGGCGCTGATCGTGCCGATCTTCTTCTACGCGGTGACCATCGGCGCCCTGCAGGACGTGGCCGGCTTCGCCAACATCGGCCTGGACTACAAGGCCTTCCAGCTGCCGCTGGCGCTGGTGATGACCGTGACCGGCATCTCCCGGGCCCACAGCCTGGTGCTGGACGTCCAGGGCGGCTACTTCGAGCGGCTGCTGCTGACGCCGATGAACCGCTGGGCGCTGCTGCTGGGCATGTTCGTGGCCGACACGATCGTGCTGCTGTTCCTGTCGCTGCCGGTGCTGGCGATGGGGCTGGCGCTGGGGGTGCGGTTCGCCACCGGCATCGCCGGGATCATCACCTTCGTGGCCATCGTCACCGTGTGGGGGCTGTCGTACACGGGGTTCCCCTATGCGATCGCGCTGCGGACCGGCAACCCGACGGCGGTCAACAACTCGTTCCTGCTGTTCTTCCCGCTGGTGTTCCTCACGCCCGCCTGGATGCCCCGTGACGCCCTGACCGGCTGGCTGGCGGCCATCGCCGCCTGGAACCCGGTGACCTACATCATCGAGGGGCTGCGCACCCTCGTGGTCGGCTGGGACGGCGCCGCGCTGGGCAAGACAATGGCCGCCGTCGGCGGAATCGGCGCCCTGTCGCAGTACCTGGCCTTCTCCGCCCTCCGGAGCCGCACTCGGCCCTGAGCCGCGGCCTGCGGGCCCGCACGGAATAGCCGGTGGTGGCGGCTTGTTGACGTAGTTGCGAGATCGACACGCGACTCGACAGCCGACAAGCCCCAACGCTACCCCAAGGAGGATTCCGTGAATCGTCAGTCTGGTCATCCTGGTCATCCGGAGCCCGGGACATCCCAGGAGGCGCCCAGTGCCCTGGAGGTGTTCGGGCGGGATCTGACGGCTTTGGCTCGGGAGGATGAGCTGGATCCGGTGATCGGCCGGGACAATGAGATCCGCCGCACCGTGCAGGTGTTGTCGCGGCGCACCAAGAACAACCCGATCCTCATCGGCGAGCCCGGCGTGGGCAAGACGGCGATCGTGGAGGGACTCGCGCAGCGGATCGCCGCCGGGGACGTGCCCAGCACGCTGGCCGACCGGCAGGTCATCGCCCTGGACATCGCCGCCATGGTGGCCGGGTCGGGGCTGCGGGGCGAGTTCGAGCAGCGGCTGAAGGCCGTCCTAGAGGAGATCGTGGCGTCCAACGGGCGCATCATCACCTTCATCGACGAGATGCACATCGTGGTGGGAGCCGGCAAGGCCGAGGGGGCCATGGACGCCTCCAACATGCTGAAGCCCGCGCTGGCCCGGGGCGACCTGCACATGATCGGCGCCACCACGCTGGACGAGTACCGCACCCACATCGAGACCGACGCCGCCCTGGAGCGGCGCTTCCAGCCGGTGCTGGTGGGCGAGCCGACCGTGGAGGACACCATCGCCATCCTGCGGGGGCTGCGGGAGCGCTACGAGGTGCACCACGGTGTGCGCATCGCCGACGTGGCGCTGGTGGCGGCCGCGGGGCTGTCGGACCGCTACGTGTCGGACCGGTTCCTGCCCGACAAGGCCATCGACCTCGTGGACGAGGCGGCCAGCATGCTGCGCATGGAGGTGGACTCCATGCCCACCGAGGTGGACGCAGCGCACCGGCGGGTGGCGCAGCTGGAGCTGGAGCGGGTGGCGCTGGCCGCCGAGAAGGACTCCGTGTCCAGGGAGCGTCTGGCGGCCCTGGAGGCCGAACTGGCCACCGTGCAGGCCGACCTCGACGACATGCGGGCCCACTGGGAGGCGGAGAAGGCCGCCATCGGGGGCCTGCGGGAACTGAAGCGGACCCACACCGAGCTGGCCACGGCCGCCGAGGCCTGCCAGCGGGCCGGCGACCTGGCCGGTGCGGCGGAGATCATCTACGGGCGGCTGCCCGAGGCGACCGCGGCGATCGAGGCCGCCACCGCGGAGCTGGCGGCGCTGCAGGCCGACCGGCGCATGCTCAAGGAGGAGGTGGACGACGGCGACATCGCCGAGGTGGTGGCGCAGGCCACCGGCATCCCCGTGGCGCGGCTGCTGCGGGGCGAGATCGACAAGCTGGTGCACCTCGAGAAGGTGCTGCACCACCGGGTGGTCGGCCAGGACACCGCGGTGGCCGCCGTGGCCAACGCCATCCGGCGCAACCGGGCGGGGCTGAGCGACCCGGGGCGGCCGGTGGGGTCGTTCCTGTTCTGCGGGCCCACCGGCGTGGGCAAGACCGAGCTGGCCCGGGCGCTGGCCGAGGCGCTGTTCGACGACGAGCGGGCCATGGTGCGCATCGACATGAGCGAGTACCTGGACCGCCACTCGGTGAGCCGCCTCATCGGGGCGCCGCCGGGGTACGTGGGGTACGACGAGGGCGGCCAGCTGACCGAGGCGGTGCGGCGCCGGCCCTACGCGGTAGTGCTGCTGGACGAGGTGGAGAAGGCGCACCCGGAGGTGTTCGGCGTGCTGCTGCAACTCTTGGAGGACGGGCGGCTGACCGACGGTCGGGGCCGCACCGTGGACTTCACGAACGTGGTGGTGATCATGACGTCGAACCTGCCGGGCGATCCCCGGGACTTGTTCCGGCCCGAGCTGGTGAACCGGATCGACGAGATCGTGCGGTTCGACGCGCTGAGCCACGAGAACATGGCGACGATCCTGGAGCTGCAGCTGGACCGGCTGCGGGAGCGGCTGGCGGAGCGGCGCATCAGCCTGGAGGTGACCGAGGCGGCCCGCGGGATACTCCTGGAGGAGGGCTGGTCGCCGGAGTTCGGCGCCCGGGAGCTGCGCCGGGTGATCCAGCGGCGGCTGACCGACCCCATCGCCACGGCCGTGCTGAACGGGCACGTCGGCGACGGCGATCAGGTCATGGCAGAGGCCGCCGCCGGCGACGACACCGAACTCGAACTGTGGACCCGGCCCGGGATCCGCCACACCTGGGCCCGGCCGGCTGACAAATCGGCTGACAAGTAGGAGCCGGTCCCCGGGAACAAGAAACCCGGCCCCAACAGGGCCGGGTGGGTAATTTCCCTATTTTATCACAGCCCGGAATCGGGTGCATGAGCCGCCTGCTCGAATGCCGGCTCGGTCCGGATGTCGCCGGCCCCGGACTCGAGTCAGGTCTGGGGGATGAGCCAGGTGGCTTTGGGGGCGGCCTCCAGGGGGGAGGGGCCCTGGCGTTGGAGTTGGTGCCAGCCGGCGGCGGCGACCATGGCGGCGTTGTCGGTGCACATGGCCCTGGTGGGGATGAAGACCTGGTAGTCCTGGGCGCCCAGGGCCTCGAAGCGGGCGCGCAGCTCGGAGTTGGCGGCCACTCCCCCGGCCAGGCAGAGACTCGAGATGCCCCGGGCTTCGGCGGCCCGCAGCGTCTTGGTCGCCAGAACGTCGACGACGGCCCGCTGGAACGAGGCCGCCGCGTTTGCCTGGGCGGCCCGGTCGGCGGCGGGGTGGCGGCGCAGGTGGACCGCCACTGCGGTCTTGAGGCCCGAGAACGAGAAGTCCAGGCCGTCGGCCAGCATGGGGCGGGGGAAGCGGACGGCTTCGGGGTCGCCTTCGGTTGCGAGGCGATCGATGGCCGGGCCGCCCGGGTAGCCGAGGCCCAGCAGGCGGGCCACCTTGTCGTAGGCCTCGCCGGCGGCGTCGTCGAGGGTCTGGCCCAGCAGTTCGTAGCGGCCGTGGCCGGTCATCTCGATGAGCATGGTGTGCCCGCCGGACACCAGCAGCACGATCATCGGCAGGCTGGGGATCGATTGCCCGGCGCCGTCCAGGAAGGCTGCGTAGAGATGCGCCTCGAGGTGGTTGACGGCCACGAACGGAACGTCCCAGGCCAGCGCCAGGGCCTTGGCGGTGGAGACGCCCACGACGAGGGCGCCGAGCAGGCCCGGCCCGGCGGTGGCGGCGACGGCGCTGGGAGGCTGGTCGGGAATCGCCACCCCGGCCTCGGCGAGCGCCTGCTCGACAGCGGCCGGAAGCAACTCCAAATGGGCCCGGCCGGCGATCTCGGGCACGACGCCGCCGAACGCCCGGTGCAGGTCGATCTGGCTGGTGACCACCGACGAGCGCACCTCGCGGCCGCCGGCGACGACGGCCGCCGCCGTCTCGTCGCAGGAAGTCTCGATACCGAGCACAGTCTCGATGCCCGGCACCGCCGCGGCGGCGCCGGCGGGGTCGACGGTCATGCCCTGGACGATAGGGCCGTCAGGCGCTGCCGGGCCGGGGTGGGCGCTAGAGGATCTCGAGGATCGCCGAGCAGGCGGAGGCTTCGATCTTGCCGGTGTTGTCGACCTCCAGCGCCTCGACGACGCCGTCCTGGATGACGGCGGCGTAGCGCATCGAGCGCAGGCCGAGGCCGTAGCCGGTCGCGTCCATGGTGAGGCCCAGCGCCCCGGCGAAGTCGCCGTTGCCGTCGGCGAGCATGACGATGTCGTCGGCGCCGGCCGAGCGGCCCCAGGCGTCCATGACCCAGGCGTCGTTCACCGACGTGCAGACGACCTTGTCGACGCCCTTGGCGGCGAGCTCGTCGCGGCCCGCCACGAAGCCCGGCAGGTGGACCCGTGAGCAACCCGGCGTGAACGCCCCGGGCACCGCGAACAGCACCACCCTGCCCGTGCCCATCAGCTCGCCGGTCTGCACCGACTGGGGGTTGCCGTCGGCATCGAGCATCTTCCCCTCGACATCGGGAATCGTGTCTCCAACCGCAATCGTCATGTTGCGCTCCCTCACCGTGTTCGTGCCCCGTGTCGGGGCTTCTCGGAAGATTGAACGAGTGATTGATTCTCACTCTGGCCGGTTGAGCCTACGAGGGTTCTCCGTGGCCTCGCGAATCCCGCCCCAGAGTCCCGCCCCAGAATCCCGCCTCAAGAATCTCGCCTCGAGAATCCGGCCTCGAGAATCCGGCCTCGAGAATCCGGTCTCAAGAGTTCGGCGACCCGGCACTCGACTGGGGTTGGGCGTCGGGGGATCTGAGGTAGAGGGCGTCGACCTGTTCGGGGGTGACGGTTCCGCCGGCGAGGGCTCGCCGGCGGCCGAGTAGCGCGACCGCCGCCGGCGATGGGAAGCGCAACTCCGGGCCGGCGAGCACGACGTGGTCGACCGCCAGCAGGTCGGCGTGGCGGAGGGCACCGTCGCCCACGACGACGGTGCGGCCGGTCGGACGGTCACCCGAGGAGAGTGCCGCCGGCAGGTCCGTCGGGGGGCCGACCTGGGGGGCGCTGAGCTGGACCAGCCTCGTGTAGCCGGCCGAGGACGGATCGCCTTCGCCGCCGGCAGACCCGCCGGACAGGTCGGTGGCGCTGCTCGGGGCCGCAGCCGGCGGGTCCGGAGCCGGGGGGTTGGGCGCCGGTACGGCGATGCGGTACCAGGCCCAGAAGACCTCACCGCGCCGGGCGTCGAGCACGCTGAGGACGGTCTCGCCCGGCCGGGCGACGGCCGCGGCGCCGTACGCCAGCGCCTCGAGACTCCCGACGGGCACCACGCCGATCTCCAGTGCCGCGGCGGTGGCCTTGGCGGTGGCCAGGCCGGCCCGCAGGCCCGTGTAGAGCCCCGGACCGTGGTCCACGGCGACCGCCTCGATGTCGGCGAGAGCCACCCCTGCCTGCTCGCAGACGAACCGCATCTGCGGTGCCAGAGCCTCGGCATGCCGGCGGGGCAGCGCCAAGCGAGTCTCGGCGAGAACGCCGTCCTCGGCGGCCAGAGCACAACCGCACTGGTCAGAAGCGCTCTCGATCCCCAGAATCAGCATGGTCGCTCAGCCTTGCCTCCGTCTCGACCACCGAGGTTGTCCGCCCTGTCTACCAGCACCGGAAAGCCCGTTTCACCTCTCGCCGGCTTCGCAGCGCGGCTGACGCATCCGGCATAGGCGTGCAGCAGGCGCATCCCCCGTACAGGTCCTCTGTCTAGGCGTCCACCCATCGCTCGACGCTGCTGTGCAGATCACGGCGGGTGTAGCATTTGTTCTGTGTCCATCGGCCGCCGGATCCGGTGCCTGAGAGAGGCTGCCGGTCTCCAGGTATCCGAGTTGGCCGAAACATCAGGTCTTAACCCCGCTATCGTCTCCGACTTGGAATGCGACCGCCGACCGGCCACGTCCGGCGAACTCTCAGCTATCGCGAGTGGGCTTAACGTCTCACAGCTCGCGATCCTCGAACCGGATTCGCTGCTTGGACGGCTCCCAATTGCGCACCGCACGAACGGCGACGAGAATTCGAGCCGGGATGCTGCAATGCGGCTTACCGCGCTCGTAGAGCTTCATCAGGTGCTGAGTGATGGCGGCCACGGTGCGAATACCGATTTCGGCGAGCTGCCGCAAGGGCCATTCGCAACATGGCTCGAACATGCGAACGCTCTGGCGGAGTGGGCCTCCGATCGGCTCTATCCCAGCCAGGAAGAGGACGATCCGGCCACCGTTGACGACCCATTCACAACCCTGGCACAAGCGGTCGAAACACACCTGCCGGCCGACGTCATGGTCGAACGCCTCGGCGACCACGCAAGCGAGGGCGCCTCTATCACCGACGCGGAATTCCCCTTCATCCTGGTCAATGCGGACCGGCCAAGACCGCGAGCGCTGTTCACGCTCGCCCACGAACTCGGCCACCTCCTCCATCGCGAAGGCGCGACGCTCAACGTCGACGTGGACCTGATGGCGCGAACCGACGAAGAACGGCTGGCGAACGCATTCGCTGCCGCCTTTCTGATGCCCGAGTCCGAGATCAAGACAATCATCGACGACCACGGACGCACTGCAGGTGCTCTGACGCAAATGCTCACGCAATTCGGTGTGAGCTACGAATCGCTCATCTATCGGCTTCACAACCTACGAATCATCGATGCACCCGGCCGAGATCGTCTCAAGGCCGCGGGCTGGGCAGGGCTTCTCCATCAACTCGACGACGAGAGGAGTTCTCGCGCGCTGCTCGTGGCCCGTGGGTCGAGACCGGAGAGGCGACCACCCGTCTTGCTCGCGTCTCGATGCGTCGGGGGCGTCCTGGATGGAACGATCAGCGCAGCACCGCTCGCAGGACTTCTCGGCGTACCCGTTGACGAAATGATCGAGATGATCGAAATGATGGGCCAAGACGCCTCGGATGCCATCAATACCGACTATTCGCCCCCGCCCGGCTCACCTGAGGATGCTCTGTCGAGCTTCGACGCTGATCCCTTCGCCGCGTAACGAGCGGCCAACATGAACCCGGTGCTCCACGACACCGTCACGCTCCGCCACTTCGCTGCGGCCGCGAACCTGTCCGTTCTGGAGGTCCGGCATGGTGACCGGCCCGAGCCACGATGGACGGAGGCGATCAAGAATGAACTCGAATCGGCCGCCAGCGCCGGCGAGGACCACTGCTCGCACATCCTCGACGAGTTCTGGCTCGGGCGACCGGCGATCCCGTCAGGCAGCAGGGAATTCAAGACCATCTATCGCCTACAGGTCGGCCTCAATGATGGCCGGTGGCCTGCGGTTGACCACAGGGGCGAGGCCGAGGGCATCTACTTCGCCGAGAAGCACGGAGGAGACTTCGCCACAGACGACAACGGCGCGTACGACTTCGCTCGCCGCCGACCGTCGCTGGGTCCTGGCAGGGTGTTCGACTCGATCCACATACTCCGATCGGCGGTTGCAATGGGCGAGATCACCGCTGTGGACGCCGCTGGGATCGCCGACGGCATGGAAGCCGCCGGCCGTTCGTTCCGGCCTGAACATCGTGTCCTGCGGAGTCCTGCGTACTTCGCTTGACGTCGTTGCAACCAGTCCGTCAGCGCCTACGTCTCGGCGGCGAGGGGGGCCGATCCTGCCACGAATGGCCGCGACGCGTGACGGTCACGATTCGGGTGTCGGCGGGCGAAGGTGCAGTGCCAGTGGGGGTAGGCCGCGCGGCAACGCGGGGATCGGCATCGGTGCGTTCGGTCGGACTGGAGACGGGGGCGGCACTGGGATCGGGCGGGAACTGGAAGTGGAGGTCGAGGCGGTCGTCGGGCAGGGTCAGCCGCTCGGCCCACTCGACGACCACGATGCCACCGCTGTCGAGCAGTTCAGGCAGGGCGAGGTCCTCGGCGTCGGCGTCACCGTCGAGGCGGTAGGCGTCGATGTGGTGGATCAGGAGCGGCCGGTCGGCGGGCGGGCGGGCCTCGTAGGTGTTGGCCAGCGTGAAGGTGGGGCTGGTGACCGGGGTGGTGACGCCCAGCGCTCGGGCCAGGAAGCGCACGAAGGTGGTCTTGCCGGCCCCCAGGTCGCCGTCGAGGCCCAGCACGTCGCCCGGTCGCAGCACCGCCGCGACCGACTCGGCCAGCCGCTGCGTCGCCGGCAGGCCACGCAGCTCGATGGAGTACCGGACGTCGGTCACCATGCCCCAAGAGTGTGCCCAGCGGGCGGCGGCACGCGTCGCCGGACTGCAGAGGCCTGGATTCCGGCCTGCGCCGGAATGACATTCGGGGACGAGCACTGGGACAACGACGCCACGACCAGGACGACGGGCGAGAGACGACACGGAGAGGGTGCGAGACGGAGCCAGCGGTGCGTGACGGGACGTGCTTGCGTGGGCGCCGGAGGAGCGGGGACTCTCAGGGGGTGGGGGGCTCCATTGCCTCCATGAGGGAGAGCCTGGCTCGGACCAGGTCGGCTCGGGCCTCGGCTACTCGTTCGCTGCCGCCTCGGAGCAGGGCGGCCGGGTGGTAGGTGGGCACCAGCACCACGCCGTCTCCCCAGGCGTAGCGGCGGCCCCGCAGCTTGGTGATGCCGTCCTTGGTGTCGAGCAGCAACTTGGTGGCGAAGTTGCCCAGGGTGACCAGCACGCGGGGCACCACCAACTCCACCTGGCGCTGCAGGTAGGGGCGGCAGGCGGCGATCTCCTCGGGCTCCGGATCACGGTTCTCGGGCGGGCGGCACTTCACCACGTTGGCGATGTACACCGCCGAGCGGTCGAGTCCCACCTCCTGGGCCAGCAGCTCGTCGAGCAGCTTCCCGGAGCGGCCCACGAACGGCAGGCCTTGGCGGTCCTCCTCGGCACCGGGCCCCTCCCCCACGAACATGAGGTCGGCTGCGGGGTCGCCGGTGCCGAACACCACGGTGGTGCGCCCGCCGGACAGCGGGCAGCGGGTGCAGTCCGCCGCCACCTCCGCCAGCTGCTCCAAATCCAGAGAGCCGAAGTCCACGTCACTCATCACGCGATACCTACCACACGCCAAGCCGGCGCCACACGACGGCGGCGAGACGCCAGGATGGCACAGGAGTGGTGCAGCTGGTACGGTGGGCAGAACCTTTCACGATCATGAAGGTGCTTGGAGGCGATCCCGAGTCTCCCGTCAGATTGAAACGACGAGGAGGAGACCGGCGCTGCCGCCGAGCGACACTCAGCGCTTAGAGCTGGCTGCGGCAGGGGGTTGGCCGGCCGGGTCAGGAGCCTGTGGCGCTGGCGGGGGCTGGTTGGCCGGCTGAGGCCAGTAGCTCCTGGAGTGTGGCGGTGGGGTCGGTGGCTGTGACGAGGGCCTCGCCGATCAGGGCGGCGTCGTAGCCGGCGCCGGCGACGGCGCTGAGCGCGGTCCCGCCGGGCACGCCCATGCCCGACAGCGCGATCCACAGGATCCCGTCGTCGAACCGGTCGAACATGCCGGCCATCCGCTCGGCCTTGGTGTAGTCGACGGTGAAGCGGGTGTCCTTCGGGTCGTCCCGCTGGTTGATGCCGATCATGTAGGCGCCGCACTCCACGGCGAGCTCGACCTCCTCCGCGGTGCGCACCTCGGTCAGCACGTCCAGCCCCAGGTCGAGAGCCACGTCCTGCATCTCCCGCATCCGCGGCCCGCCCACGTCGGGAAGGATCACCAGGATGGCCTCGGCGCCCATGCCGGCGCTGTCGTGCACGTCACCGACGGTGGTCAGGAAGTCCTTGCGCAGCACGGGGATGCCGGTGGCCTTGCGGGCATCCTGCAGGTCCTGGGGCGACCCGCCGAAGCGCTCGCTGTCGGTGAGCACCGACAGGCAGGCCGCACCGCCGTCGCGGTACTGGCGCGCCAGCGAGGCGGCGTCGGCGCCGGGATGCAGGTCCCCCCGCGAGGGCGACCGGCGCTTGATCTCGGCGATGACCGCCAGCCCGTCGCCCGCCAGGGCGTCCCGGAAGGCGAACCCGACGCTCGCCCGGTCTGTGCGACTCATGCTGTGCCTCGCCGGTCGTCTGATACGGCTAGAGCGAGTGTGGCCGATCGAACCCCGCCCCGCAACCATGAGCCGTCCGCCACCTGACCTAGCGTCTGGGCGACAGGTGGGTGGCTGGGAACCAGTTCGGCGACGTCATCCCTGTGGGGCACTGGCCCCCAGCCCTCGGACCGGGGCCTATCTGCCGGTTACAAGCCGGAGCGTGATCGATAGGCCCCCGGCACCATCCTCATTCTGTACCCCGACCGCGGCGAACCTGTTAGGCCCTAACATGCCTCCGATAGCCAGTTCTCCACCAGCCCCACATGGCTCTTGACCTAGGGATTCGCCACTTTCCCACATAATCCCCCTTACACAACGAGTCCTATCCGATATCGACCGCGATGGTCATGGTGCTCTCCCAGGCCACGATCAGAAAACGCTGCAGGAAGTCCATGCCCAGCAGAACGTCGTAACCCGGAGCGGGAGATGCGATCAGTACTTGCAATAGTTGACTGACTTGCGTGGGCTGCGAGGGCGGTTCCATAGAAGCGAGTTCCAGAGCAACATGAACTCCGTATTCGTGGGATCTGGTCATCCCGCTGGCAGTCGACACGCTGTGCTCCGCCTGGCCGATGGCTGGCAGGGAACAGGCTTCACGAACCCGATTCGTGACAGCAGTTGTATTAGCACCGGTGTCAACGAGGGCCAGGTACGGTCGCTGGTCGGGTCCTTGGCCAAGCGGTGGGGATATCAGGACGGGAACGATGTATTGCCGTTGCGTGTTCAGACGAACGTGGCGCTGATACCGCGTCTGGCGATAGTGGCCTAGACGGTCGCCGAAAAGATGCCGAGATCGACCGGTGGTGCTCCGATCTCGCGGATGAAGAACTGTTCGTGGCCGAATCGCTCGTGGCCGACGCGGTAGGCGTTCTCAAGTTGTCCGTAGGTGTCGATGATCTTCCCGTTGTGCATTAGGACGTACTCGCCCGGATGATCGCGTTCGAGCGATTCTCGATGATTCTCGTAGGCGTCCGCGTTGAGGGTGATCTGATCTGGTTGGTGGCCACTCATGCACTTCTCCTTTCGCGGGGACGGTATCGGCGGTGCCTATAGCGGATTGTACTGAAGCTGTCAATGTGGGTTATCGGCGGAAGTCCCGATTGGCGATCAGGGAATTCGCGCCGGTGTCGGGGGGGCGGGAGGCCGCGGGACGCAGGCGGTCGCCGCGCGGTCAGCCGGCGGAGGGGACCCCGGACACCAGGACGGTCACGAGCACGCCCATGACCGCCAATGCGAACCCCGCGAACGCGAACATCATCGCCTTGAGGTCGCTCGCCGCGCGCCGGTTGATTCGACCCTCCATCGCCCCCAACTTGGCTTCCAGGGACTCCACCCCGGTCGCCATCGTGGTCTCCAGCGCGCCCACCCGGGCCTCCACCGTGGCCTCCAGCGCCGCCGCCCGGGCCTCCACCGTGGCCTCCAGCGCCCCCATCCTGGCCTCTACCGCGCCAACCCCGATCTCGAGTCGCGCCACGTCGGTCTTGGTGGCCAGCTGCTCCCAGTCGGGCGGGAGGCGCTCGATCAGTGCGTCGGCCGTTTCGGTGTCCATGTGTTCAGCGAACTTGCGGTGCAGCACCGCGGTCTTCACGTCGCTCTCGGTCATCGAGTCTCCCTGCTGGTCTTGGCCTGCCGGTTGCGTTCCCGCCTGCGGGACGTGCCGGCCTCGGTGTCCGGGCCATGAGGGCTCCTCGCCAATCGGGAGCAGACATTGCTCCCATCGAGCGAACTATATCACCGAACGCAAGAAACGGCGGGGCGGGCGGGCGCAAGAAATGGCGGGGCGGGCGAGCGCAAGGAACGTCCGGGGGCCGGCGTGACGAAGGGAGGGGCCGGAATGCGGCCGGCCGCCGGGTTTGGGCCCGGCGGCCGGTACTGCGAGGGTGTTGGAGCGGGGAGGGGACTAGAGGTCGAGTGTCATCGGGGTGCTGCCGAGCCAGCGGTCGACCCTGGCGCCGGTCGGGAAGTAGCGGCGCTCCGGGAGCATCCGATCGCCCCATGAGCCGTTGTCGCGCTGCTGCAGACCGAACTCCACCCTGCCGTTCTCCTGCTTGCGGGCGACGATCCGCACCGCGAGGTCCTCGGCGAAGTCGTTGGCCCCCTCGGCCGCACTGAGCGTGATCTCCGAACTCACCAGCCAGCGGCCCGCCGCGGTCGTGGGCGGGAAGAGCCGTGCCCTCGGGAACACCCGGTCGCTCCATTCCCCGTCGTGCTGCACCTGCTGCAGCCCGAACTCGATCTTGCCGTTGTCGAGCAGGCGGGCGACGATCCGCACGTTGGGGGTGCCGACCTCCGGGGCGGTCGCGGCATCATCGGTGGTCGTCCCCGACGAGTCGCCGTCCGGCGGCGGCGGCGGTGGCACCTCGGGCTCCGGCGGCTGCGTCCCGCCGCAGTAGATGTCGAACTCGAAGTCGAAGGTCCGAAGCGGGTTGGCCGTCGACCAGGTCAGCGTGCGGGAGGTCTCCCCGGTGACGGTGCAACCGGCGGACACGCCGTCGATCGTGGCGGTCACCGAGCAGCCGCCGATCTCGTCGGAGGTGGTGCTTGTGGCGACCGCCCCGTAGGAGGCGCCCGGGCCGAAGTTGGCGAAGTTCGGCGAGTGCACCGTGAACCGGCCGTTGTTGAGGCTGGCGACCGTCTGCCCGCCCGGCAGGGTGTAGATGCCCGACCCTCCGGCGGCGGCGATGGGCGGCAGCGCGGCCACGCCGGCGCAGACGCTCGTGATCTTGTAGGAAGCGGTCCCCTGGTTGCCCGGGTTGTTGGTCACGTCCTGGATGATGACGATGCGGTTCCACGGCAGCCGCACGTGGTCGCCGAGATCCAGCTCGATCTGGCCGGTGTTGCTGTTCTTGTCGTCGGTGCTGAACGACTCCCCGTTCGGCTTGGCGATCACGAAGGGCGCCGGCGCCTCGCTCACCTTGATCGTGAACTCGCAGCGCACGCCCGAACCGATGGTGCCCAGCGCCTTCTCCGCCTCCTCACCGTCGCCGTGCACGAAGAAGTCCAGCGTCTGGTCGCAGCCGCTGCGGCCGGCGGTCGTGGACTTGGGCGTCACCTGCACCCGGAACTCGGTGATGACCGCGGCGCGCTCGGCCCGAGCCTGCAGGTTGGAGTCCTTGGCGGTCGCAGGCAGCGCCTCGACCACGTCCGCGGGATCGATCGTGATCGCCAGGACGGGCCGCGCGGAGCAACTCGGCGTGTTGCCACCAGTGTGCACGGCCACGACGGTCGTCTCCGTACCCCGGTCGGCCGTGAGGATCGACGCAGCGGCGGTGCCACCGGAGCCCCACTGCACTGTGGCTGTGCACAACTGGCTGGAGTTGTTGACTTGACGCGCCACGGCGGTGATCCGGTAGTTGCAGACGCCCGGGTCGAACACCTCGCCGTCCTCGTCGTCCGGCCCCAGCCACGACGTCACGTGTCCGGACCGGGCATTGGTGGGGTTGCAGCCACCGAGAGCCTGCGCCGTGATCTGGACCTCCCAGTTGGCGTCCGTCTCGCCGCTTTCGAAGGTGAAGACCCTGATAGTGCTCTGCGCCCCGGCCGGCGAGCCGGCCGCCAGAGCCAGGCCGGTCGCCAGCAGGGCGATCACGACCAGAGGCCGGGTGAAGTGTCGGAGATGTAGCACGGCGCGCCCTCCTTGCCGGGCTCGGGCAACCCGACATTCGAGAATACGAGTGGTCGTGTCAGCGTAGCGTCGTGCCGCCGCTGATAGGGGGATGGACAGAGCCTCATCGATTGGAGCTTCCTCGCACTCGCGGCACACATCGATGAGGCTCGAGGCGGCTCGCAAGCAGTGACGCCGAGGGGGCGGCGATTCAGTGGGTTGCGTGCCCTCGCCGGTCAGCCGTCGACGGCCAGGACAGAGCTGTGCAGCCAGCGGTCGACCCGCGCGCCGGTGGGGAAGAAGCGGCGTGTGGGGAGCTCCCGCTCACCCCAGGAGGTACCGTCGTGCTCCTGCAGGCCGAACTCCACCCTGCCGTCGGACCGCAGGCGGGCGGTGATCCGCACCCGGACCCGCTCGTCGAAGGAGTCGGCCGAATCGGCCACCCCGAGATTGATGGCGGAACTGTTCAACCAGCTGCCCACCGCGGCGGTCGTGGGGAACAGCCGAGCGGTCGGGAACACCCGCTCGCCCCATGAGCCGTCGTGCCGGCGCTGCTGCAGCCCGAAGTCGATCTTCCCGTTCCCGAGCCGGCGGGCCACGATCCGCACCGTGTCGGTGCCCGACTCGACGACGGCGGCGCCGTCGCCGGGTGCGGTCCCGGTCGGATCCTCCGTGGCCGGCGGCGTCGACGGCGTCGTGGGAGGCACCGCCGCGCCGCAGCCGATGTCGAACTCGAAGTCGAAGTGCGAGAAGGGATCGGCGGCGGACCAGGCCAGCGTCCGGGTGTTGCCGCCGGCGACCGTGCAACCGGCCGGCACGCGGTTGATCGTGACGCTGACCGCGCAGCCCACGACCACCGAGGAGTTGTGGGCGGTGGCGACGGCCGGGTAGATCCCCGCAGGCCCGAACTGCGGGATGTCCGGCGAGTGCACCGTGAAGCGGCCCTCGTACAGCGGGGTGGAGGCTGCCTGCGCCGGCACCGGCGCCAGCGCCACGCCGCCGCAGGAGCGGGCGATGGAGTAGCTCGCCTCGCCCCGGCTCGCCGAGCCCGCCACGTCCTGGACGATGGCGATGCGCGCCGCCTCCATGCGCACGAGCGAGGTGAGGTCGACGAGGATGTTCGGCAGGGCGGCGTCGAAGGTCACGTAGCCGCCCCTAGGCACCTTGACGTGGGCGGGGACCGACACCATCGACGCCCGCGCCGGGCAGCGGTCGCCGGTGGCGCCCAACTCCTGCGGCGAGCTGGAGGCGTCGCCGCGCACGGTGAAGGTGGCGGTCACGTCGCAGCCCACGGCCCGCGAGCCCGGTTCGGGCTCGACCCGGACGGTGAAATCGCCGAGGGTGGCGGCCTGCCGGGCACGGGCCATGAGCTCCCGGTCGGCCGGGGTGCCCGGGATGTCCTCCACGATGCCGGCGCTGCCGAGCACGAAGTAGGTGCGGTTGGGTCTGGCGCAACCGGCGCCGGAGTCGCGCCGGATCGCAAGGCGCCTCTCACCTGCGGGCCTGCCGGACGTGAGGACGCTGCCGTCGCGGTAGTCGCCGTCACTGGGGCTCGCGCCCCAAGCGAGTTCGCCACGGTACGTGCAGTCGGGATTCGACTCGATCCTCGCCTTGGCCGAGATGCGGTAGACGCACTCCCCCGTGGCGAGCGAAGCCCCTGTCTGCTCACCGGCGTTGATCCAAACCGACTCGTACGAGACGCCGGCGCGCTTGGGCGTGCAGCCGCCCAGGGGCTCGGCGGTGATCCTCACCTGCCAGCGCGTGTCGGGTACGCCGTCGTTGTCGTTGTCGGTCGTCGGGTTGGTCATGACGTTGCTGAAGATGAAGAACTCGGGCGGGGGCGGGGGGGTGTCGTCCTGCGCGGTTGCGGGCGTGGACGCAAGCGTCAGAGCGGTGGCGGCGAGCGCGAGGACGGCAAACGTGACGGTGGAGCGCCGGAGTCTCGACACGGCGTGGGGCTCCCTCGGTGAGGTGCGGTGGGAATCGATGGTGGATTCAGCGTAGTGGTCGCCCTCCACCAGTGAGGGGATACGGGCGCCTTGGAAAGCACGCCCGCTCGTCATCCCGGCGCAGGCCGGGATCCAGGCCGTCGCTGCACATCGTTGGTTGATACTGGATTCCGGCCCCGGATCGAGTCCGGGGCAGACTCTGCGCCGGAACGACGTAGCACGAGAACGGCGAGGGGGCCAGCGCTGCGCCGGCTCCCTCGGGTTGTGATTCCGGAGTTGGGTCAGCCGGTGGCCGAGTCCCGTGGCGGACCTCTGTAGCCGCCGCCGTCGATTTCGAGCATGTCGTCGTCAGTGTCGCCGACATCGACCAGCTCGTCGCCCGCGTCGCCGACATCGACCAGCTCGTCACCCGCGTCGCCGACATCGACCGTGTCGCCCTCGGCGGCCGGCGCCGTGCAGTCGATGGTGAACTCGATGATCACGGTGTCACCGGCGCCCACCAGGTCGACCGGCGAGTTGTGCTCCACCGAGCAGCCGGCGGGCACGCCCGAGACATTGACGGCCGCCTCGCAGGACTCGGCCTTCTCGCTCAGGGCGTAGGCCTTCGTGCCATCGACGGAGTTGTCGCCGATCGCGGCGCTGACGTTGAAGCGGCCCGTGCGCAGTTCCACGACGGCCATCGCCGGGCTGAAGATGATGCCGCCGGTGCCCGCCGTGGCGCCCAGGGCGGCAGGCAGCCCGGGCGCGCCGCAGGAGGCGCTGTAGTCGTACTGCACGCCGACGCCGCCGGCGTCGCCGATGACGTTCTGAACGAGGTAGACGGTGGGGGCGGCCACGGTCACCGCGAGGTTGGCGTTCAGGGCGGTCGTGGACGGGGTAGCGGGCGCCTCGTCGAGGGTGGCGCGGTTGTTGGGCGGGTCGGTGCCGGTGGCGGGCGGGCCGTTCATCACGACGACGGCGCTGTTGCTGCCCCTGGCGCCGGCGGCGAAGCCGGCGGGCAGGGCGGCCGTCACGGTGTAGATGCAGTTCCGGTCGTCGAACGTGTCGTCGACCAGCGTCAACTCCACCTGGTTGACGCCGGCGTCGTTGATCTCCGTTTCGCCGCTGACGGTGGCGCACTCGGGGTCCGCCTTCGCGCCGGCCGGCACCTTCTCGGCAGCCGTCACCGTGAACGCGGTGTTCCTGATGGCGCCCAGGACCGCAGCCGTCGGAGGAACGGCGGCCTTGTCCCCGCTGGCGGGGGTGGTGTAGCCCGCCATTGTGAACGTCACCTTCTCGACCGAGTTGCAGTCGCCCGTCACGAGGGTGGTGGCGCTGTCGGTGATCGCGATGGCGGCCCGGCAGCGCGACCCGTCCGCCTGGACGAGAACCGCCTCCCACTTGTAGGTGCAGATGGTGTCGATCACGACGCCGGTCTGCACTGCGGCGCCCTCACCGGCGGTGTCGCCCTCCACGACGGTCAGCGTCACCTCGCCGCTCGCGCCGGACGTGTCGTCGCCGGGATCGCAGCCGCCCCCGGTGCTCCACGTGACGATGTAGGTGCCGACCTCGGTGTCGCTCGTGATCGTGATCACGTCCGTGACCGCGGCGACCGGACCGGATGCCAGCACCAACACCGCGGCGAGGAGACCGGCGACACTGAGGACGCCGACCAGGATCTTTCGCATGTCGCTTGCCGTCCTTGCCTTGGTTTCGCGAGGCTCCCGGCGACCCGCGCCGGGCCGGTTGCCTCACTCGAACAGGGAAACGACAGTACTTCGGGCCGTACCGCAGGCAAAATCCGCTCCGGCGTCCATGCCCGTGCCGTCAGGGCTGCTCGGGGCCGAGAACCTCGCTCAGCGGGCAGGAGAAACCCGGCACGACGTCCAGACCGTCCAAGACCCCCTCCCCGATGATCGTCTCGATGGGACTCTCGGATCGGTGCACCTCCACGCTGCGAGTCTGCGGGTACACCACCCACACGAGGCGCACGCCGTGGCTGAGCCACATGCGCGCCTTATCGTGCGCGGCCCACCGACTGTCACCGGGGGAGGCCACCTCCACCACCAGATCGGGCACCACCTCGGCGTAGCCCTCCACTTCGGCGCCCAACGGCAGCCGTTCGACGGACGTGAAGGCAATGTCGGGCTCGCGCACCGTGTCGGGATCGCGTTCCAGCCGAACACCCGAATCCGATCCCACCACCGTCCCCAGCCGCCCCGCCTCAGCAAAGACGACAAGCCTCGCCCCCAACCTCATCACGATCTTGCCGTGCCGCTGTCCTGCCGGCACGGTCTCGCAGAGCTCCCCTCGGATCAGTTCACCGCGCACTCCCTCGGCGTCGAGGCGCAACAGGTCGGCCGCGGTCAGCAGCGCCGTCTCGCCTCTCGCCCCGGTCGTCGTCATGCTCTCTCGCTCTCGTGTCGACCACTCTCACGCTAGCGCAGGACGCCGACACCTCGGACGCGGCAAAGCCCGGGCCCGCACAGACAGCCGAGTTCTCCGGGGCCGAGCGGTCAGCCGGCGGCGGGGACTCCGGCGACGAGGATGGTGGCGAACATGCCCACCACCGCCAACGCGAACCCGACGATCGTGAACATG
>JAPOVS010000070.1 GCA_026708055.1 bacterium
GCGTGGCGTGTCGGGACGAGGCGGCGGGGCCGCGGGAGGGGAGGCGACGGTGAGCGTGCTGGCCGAGGTGGACCCGGCGGTGGCGTATCCGGCCACGGTCCCGGAGATGGGTGAGGCGCCGCGCCACGCGCGTGCCCAGTTCCTCGCCTACGGCGCCCTGAGCGCGCACTTCGCCGGGCGCCGGGACTGCTTCGTGGGCCAGGACTTCAACGTCTACTACCGCCGGGCGCCGGGCGCCGCGTTCGTGGAACCCGACGTGCTCGTGTGCTTCGGCGTGGACCCGCGGGCCCTCGAGGAGGACTTCAGCTACCGGATCTGGGACGCGGGCGCGCCGCCGTCCTTCGTCCTCGAGGTCGCCTCGCAGCGGACCCACAGGCGGGACCGCGAGGAGAAGCCCGGCATCTACCTGGAGGTCGGCGTCGGCGAGTACTGGCGTTTCGACCCCACCGGCGGCGACCTGCACACCCCCGCCCTGCAGGGAGACCGCCGGGTCGGCGACGCCTGGGAGCCGGTAGAGGTGGCGCCCGACGGCGAGGGCCGCCTCCGGGGCCGCAGCCGCGTCCTCGGCTTGGACCTGCACGCCGAGGAGCGCCGCCTGCGCTTCCGCGACCCCCGAACCGGCCTCTGGCTGCCCGACCCCGAAGACACCCGACACGCACTCGACGAGAACCGACACGCCCTTGATCTGACCCGCCAAGAGCGGGACGCTGCCGAAGCCGCGCGCCGCGCCGCCGAAGATCGAGCCGAGGCCGCCGAGGCCGAGGTGGCCGCCCTGCGCGCCCGGCTGAACGACCAGGACGGCGACACGCCCCGATAGCGGCGACCCGCGAGAACTCCCGAGTTCCCGGTGGCGTGTGGACGCGCACGTCCACTGCGAGGCCGCAAGGTTGCCGCAGCATCGACGGTGGATCGAGGCTGGTCGCACGCCTCGACGGTCTCGAGGAGCCCCGACCGGAGACCCGGCGAGTGATCGCCCGCCCGCTCTGCGATGCTGTCAGGGTGGGCTGCAGGCCGAACGCAGGGCTGAGAGCGTGAGCACCGGCGTCACCTCCGACGCCCCACCCGCCGCCGAGGACGTCGGCACCTCCCTCTGGGGGACGCTCCAGCCCTGGCGGGGACACCCTGCTGCCGGGCCGATCACGTCACTCCTGGTGGAGCACACGACGCACTACCCCGGCGCCGGCACCGAACTGATCGAGCGGGCCTACGCCTGGGCGGCCAGCGCCCACCAGGCTCAGCGCCGCAAGTCGGGCGAGCCGTTCGTGGAGCACCCCCTCAGCGTGGCGCGCATCGTCGCCCGCCTGGGCCTCGACGACGTAAGTGTGGCCGCAGCCCTGCTGCACGACGTCATCGAGGACACCGACCGCACGCTCGCCGACGTGGAGGCCGACTTCGGCTCCGACGTGGCCAAGATCGTCGACGGCGTCACCAAGCTGGACCGGGTCGAGTTCACGACCCGGGAGCGCCACCAGGCCGCCTCGCTGCGCAAGATGCTGGTGGCGATGGCCAAGGACCTACGGGTGCTCATCATCAAGCTGGCCGACAGGCTGCACAACATGGCCACTCTCGCCGCCCTCTCACCGTCCAAGCAGCAGCAGGTGGCGAGGGAGACCCTCGACGTCTACGCCCCGCTGGCGCACCGACTCGGCATGCAGGACCTCAAGAGCCGGCTGGAGGACCTGGCCTTCGCCGCGCTCCACCCCAAGTGGTACGCCCAGATCGACCACCTGGTCGCCGAGCAGGATCCCGAGCGCGACCTGTTCCTGGCACAACTGCTGGTCACCGTGGAGGGGCGACTGCTGGAACTGGGCATCGGCGCCGAGGTGACGGGCCGTCCCAAGCACCTCTGGAGCATCTACGAGAAGATGGTGCTGAAGAACCGCGAGTTCAGCGACATCTACGACCTGGTGGGCATCCGGGTCGTCACCGACAACGTGCGGGACTGCTACGCCACCCTCGGCGCCATCCACGCCATCTGGAAGCCGCTCCAGGGGCGCTTCAAGGACTACATCGCCATGCCCAAATTCAACCTCTACCAGAGCCTGCACACAGCGGTGGTGGGACCGCAGGGCAAGGTGGTGGAGGTGCAGATCCGCACCCGGGAGATGCACACCCGCGCCGAGCACGGCGTCGCCGCCCACTGGGACTACAAGGAGGAGAGCGGCGGCGATCTGGCCTGGCTGAGCCGGATCATCGACTGGTCCGAGGAGAGCGACGACCCCGAGCAGTTCCTCGGCAACCTGAAGACCGAGTTCGAGCAGGACGAGGTGTTCGTCTTCACGCCCCGGGGCGACGTGGTGACCCTGCCGGTGGGCGCCACCCCGGTGGACTTCGCCTACGCCATCCACACCGAGGTCGGTCACGGCTGCATCGGCGCCCGCGTCGGTGGCCGTCTCGTGGCGCTCACCACGAAGCTCTCCACCGGCGACACCGTGGAGGTGATGACCTCCAAGGATCCCGACGCCGGTCCGTCACAGGACTGGCTGCAGTTCGTCGCCACCAGCCGGGCGCGCTCGCGGATCCGCCAGTGGCTGACGCGGGAGCGCCGCACCGAGGCGCTCAACCGGGGGCGCGACGAGATCACCGCCGAGTTGCGTCGCGAATCGCTGCCGATCGCCCCGGTCATCCGCTCCGAGACGCTGCGCGAGGTGGCCAGAGCCCTGAACTACGACGACACCGAAGCGCTCTTCGTGGGCGTCGGCGAGCGCCACCTGTCGGCGCGCACCGTCACCGAGCGCGTGGCGCGCCGCCTGCGCGGCGAGGACCCCGAAGGCTCCCAGCCCGCCGAGCGGGTCTCGGCGACCGCACTGGCTCCCCGGCGTTCCTCGCAGAAGCGCTCCGGTGGGGCGGGTGTGCACGTGGAGGGTCTCGGGGACGTGTGGGTGCGTCTGGCCAAGTGCTGCACGCCGGTGATGCCCGACGACATCATCGGCTTCGTGACCCGCGGCAGGGGGGTCTCGATCCATCGGGCGGACTGCGCCAACGCGGCGGCGCTCGGCGGGGACGGCGAGGCGGCCCGCCTCATCGACGTGGAATGGGAGGAAGGCGCCGCCACGGTCTTCACCGCCGCCATCGAGGTGCGCTCCCTCGACCGGCCGCACCTGCTGCGCGACGTGACGGTGGCGGTGTCCGAGCAGCAGGCCAACATCACCTCGGTGAACGCCCGCGCCGGTGCCGACGGCGCCTCGATCATGCGCTTCGAGTTGGAGCTCTCCGACAGTGTGCAGCTCTCCTCGGTGCTGCACACGGTGCGCCGCGTCGACAGCGTCTACGACGCCTACCGGGTGCTGCCGGGAGGCGGCCGAGGCTGAATACCGCCACTTGTCGGCTGTCCGGGCGGGGGTCCGGGGTGCCGCTCTGCTCCTTCATGGCGGGCCAAAGGCGTCGCAGCCCGACCCCCCGCCCTCGGTTGTCTGCCTCCCCTCCCGCGTCATTCCGGCGAAGGCCGGAATCCAGTCCTCGGCTGGGACGGTGCCGCTTCAGCGTTCGAGTGCTGCTGAGAGCGCTTCGGTGACCTCGGTGTATTGGAACTCGAAGCCGTCTGCCAGGAGGGCTTCGGGGATCACTCGGACGCTTTGAGTCAGGCCGGCTACTGCTTCGGAGCCCAGCAGGAGGCTTGGTAGGAGGAGGGGGACGGGGAGGACCGCCGGACGGTTGAGTGTGCGGCCCAGGGCGCGGGTGAACTCGGCGTTGGTGACGGGGTTGGGTGCGGTGAGGTTGACCGGACCGGCGATCTCGCTTCCCAGGAGGTGGCAGATGGCGGCGACGGTGTCGGTCAGTGAGATCCAACTCACCGAGCGGTCGGCGGGGCCCAGGCGTCCGCCGAGGCCGAGCCTGAACAGCGGCAACTGCCGGCGGAGGAACGGACCGTCGGCGGACAGGACCACGCCGGTGCGCAGCAGCACCGTGCGCACGGCCGCCTCCGGCTGGGCCGCCGCCTCCCACTCCTGGCACAACTCGGCGAGGAATCCCCGGCCCGGGCCGGCGCTCTCGGTCACGACGCTGTCGCCGCGCGCGCCGTAGACGCCGATGGCCGAGGCGCTGAGGATCACCTCCGGCGGCCGCGACAGTTCCGAGACGACCGCAGCGAGCAGCGCGGCGCTTCGGGTGCGGCTGTCGCGCAGCACCTGCTTACGGCCGGCGCTCCAGCGGCGGTCGCCGATGCCCGCGCCCGCCAGGTTGACCACCGCCCCGGCACCCTCCAGGGCGGTGGCGTCGAGGTCACCGGCGGCCGGATCCCATGTGATCTCGTCGTCGGCGGCAGCCGGGCGACGCACCAGCCGCAGCACCGTCGCGCCCCGGAGGCGGAGTTCGGCGATCAAGGCTTGACCGATGAGGCCGCTCGACCCCGCGATCACGACAGGCCCGCTGGCTGACCGGTTCACGACACCTCCCAGAGCGGCGGCTGTTGCATGGTCCACGCTAGGTCCTGGCCGGCCGCTAGCGTCGCCGCGGTGAGCACGCGGATGCTGATCGCTTTGAGCCTGCTATGCGGCTTGGCGATCCTGGCCGCGTTCGCTTTCCAGGTGCTCGTCCGCTGAGTCTCCTGTCGGCGGGATGCCGCCGGATGCCCCGCTCCGGGGGCACGCGCGCTCCCGCGCGCTGCACGCTCGGTCGGGTATCCCCCCGTTCGCCTGTTGTTGCTGGACACCAATGGGGCTAATGTTGCCAATGGCGAGTGGATTGAGGGCCCGAACGACACATGTCACGACGCGCGCGGCTTCTCGTCGCCTGCCTGCTTGTCCTCCTGCTCTCGTTGCCTGCCCAGGCCCAGGACTCCGCTGACCACCAGTACCTGCAGGACCGGCTCGCCGGCGACGAGTCGCTGAACCGCTCGAGGTCGGAACTCGACCAGATCGGCGCCGAGCAGGGCCTCCTCGGCACCGAGATCGCCGATCTGGAGCTCTCGACGGCGCAACTCGAGGCCGAGCTGGCGCGCACGGCCGAGTCGATCGCGCTCTCCGAGGCCCGCTTGGCGGAGATCACCGCAGCACAGGCCCGTACCGCCGACCTCCTCGCGGACGCCGAGAGAGCGCTGGAGCGCGCCGAGACCGCGCTCGCGGCCCGGCGCAGGCTGGCGGCCGAGCGGCTCGTCAACATGTACGTCTATTCCACCCAGCACCGCACCGCCCTGTCGTGGCAGGTGAGCGACGTCCACGATCTGGAGAACCGCCACGTTCTGCTGACCATGGTGGGGGAGCACGACAAGGAACTGGTGGAGAGCCTCGACGACGCCGTCGCCGAGATCGGCGAGCGCCGTGAGACCCTGGATGCCCTGCAGCTCACCATGGACGCGCTGGCCCAACGGGAGGGCGAGATCCTCGCCGAGAACAGTCGCAACCGTGACCGGCAGGCGGCGCTGCACGCCGAGTTGCAGGCACGGATCCGCCGACTGCACGACGAGATCGAGGCGCTCGAGGCGGCCCAGGCCGAGGTCGCGGCGATCATGGCCGCGCGGGTCGCCGAGATCGAACTCGAGGCCGCCGAGCGGGACCGCCGCCGCGGGATCTGTTTCGACAACCCCCGCCGGCCCCTGGACAGCGACGGCTCCTGGATCGACTGCCCCGCCGTCGGAGTCATCATCCCGCCCAGCGCGGTGCGCTGGCCGCTGGTCGACCAGGTGAGCTCCGAGTACGGCCCCCGCTGGGGGCGGATGCACGAGGGGATCGACATCGCCGCCGCCCACGGCGACCCGATCCACTCCGCGGAGTCGGGCCGCGTGGACTACGCGGGCTGGATCGGCGGCTACGGCAACACCGTCATCGTGGACCATGGAGGCGGGATGACGACCCTCTACGGCCACATGCAGGGCTTCGCTGTCTCGCCGGGCCAGACCGTGTCCATCGGCCAGGTGCTGGGCTACGTGGGCAACAGCGGCTTCTCCCAGGGCCCTCACCTGCATTTCGAGGTGCGCATCGACGGCGCCCCGGTGAACCCCCGGACGTACCTGCCGTAGCCAGCCTTCGACGCCGCGGCGCCGCGTCGGCAGCTCGGGGTTGGGGCACCGAAAGTGGCGATATGGACCGGCAGGTGGGCGGAGCGGTGGTCTCCGGGCTCTGGCGCGACGAGATCCTGCCGCAGTCGGAGCGCTGCCGCCTGTCGCGCCCGAGGCTGCCGTGGCGCTGGTGGACATCCTGCTGTTCGAGGGAGTCGTTGACGACGCCTGGGACGCGGCCGGCGACTACGGCTGCCGGGCGCAGACGTGGCTGACGCTCGCCCGGGCCCGCGAAGAGAGCCATCCGTTGGACGCCATCGCAGTGGGAGTACTACGCTCCCGCCGGGATGCGCGGACGCGACGCCCTCCCCCCCTTCGGTAAGGTCGTGTGGGACGTCGCCTGCTTCCCGGTCGTCGTCTACGGGTTCTTCAGGCTCGTTGACCTGCTCATTGACCGGGCCGCGAACGGCTGGTAGCAGCCCCCGCCGGCCGAAGGCCTTCGCCCAAGCGGTCGCTGCTGGACTCCTCGATCCCCCGCCGGTGGCCCGGGTGCGATACGGGTCGGCCGCGTCGGCGATCATCGACCGCAAGAAGGCCGATCAGTACCGGTGTGCGGTCGATCTGATGGTTCGCGTCCGCCGCCTGGCCGATTCGGCAGTCGAGTCGAGTCGGTTCGAGTCGCTGCCGGAGCGGGTGCGCACGAGTACAAGGCCAAGTGCAAGCTCAGGGCACTTCGGGACGCCCAAGGTTGGTTGCGATCACCTCAATGCGGACCGGACGCTCGGATCGTGCCCCTATCCGTCCTTGCCGGCAGACCTGTCCGGCACCGAGAGCGTCAATGGGTATTGACGCTCTTCCCGGCTGACGGTAGTCTCGCGGAGTGGAAATCGAGGCGAGCGCTCGAAAGCATGGCGTTGCCGGGGAGGACATGCTGCACGCGCTGCGGAACGCCGTGGACGCGTTCGAGACAGACGATCCGGCGGTCACCATGTTCATCGGCCCCTCGCGGAGTGCGCAGATGCTGGAGATCGGTGTCGTCTTCGACGCGCAAGGCGTGGCGATCATCCACGCAATGAACGCACGCCCCAAGTTCCTGGAGAGACCATGAAGGACATGAACCCGCGAGAGGATCGAGCGGCTGCTCTGGAGCGTTGGGCCGAACGAGTCCAGCCCGAAACGCTCCGAAGAGCCGAGCCGCAGGCGCTCGAGGTGATCGCCGAGTTGGCGGCCCTGCGCGATCGGACGAACCACGAACTGGCCACCTTGGTGGCCAAGGCGAGGGAGGCGGGCTTCAGCTGGTCGCAGATCGGCGCCGAACTGGGCGTCTCGAAGCAGGCTGCCCAGCAGAAGTACGGCACCAGGTCTTCCGAGAGATCACTGGGTGGGATAGACCCCTAGTTGAAGACGGCTCGGGGTCCTCGAGATCCGCGTCTCGGGGACCGGCTGCGGGGCGACCGGTAGGCTGAGCGCGTGACGTCGCACGACCTGATCGTGGTGGGCGGCGGCCCGGCTGGTTACGCCTCGGCGCTGTATGCAGCGAGCGCCGGGCTGGACGTGGGCCTCGTGGAGCGGTCCAAGCTGGGCGGAACGTGCCTGCACGTGGGCTGCATACCCGCAAAGGAGCTGCTGGAGACGGCTGCCGTCTACCAGGCGGTGGGCCACGCCGGCGAGTTCGGTGTGGGCACGTCTGCGCCAACCCTGGACATGTCCGTGGCGCAGAGCCGCAAGCAGGGCATCATCGACCGCCTCACCGGCGGGCTGGCCAAGTTGCTCGGCAGCCGCAAGGTGACCGTCTACGACGGCAGCGGCTCCTTGGGGGCGGGCCGCACGGTGACGGTGACCGGCGGCGCCGAGAGCATCGCGCTCAGCGGCGGTCACGTGATCCTGGCGACCGGCTCGGTGCCGCGGGCGCTTCCCGGGTTCACCGTCGACGGCGAGCGGGTGGTGACCTCCGACGAGCTGCTGTCGATCGAGTCCGTGCCGGGCACCGCCGTCGTCATCGGAGGCGGCGCCATCGGTTGCGAGTTCGCCTCGATGCTGTGCGACATGGGCAGCCAGGTGACGCTGCTGGAGGTCCTGCCGCGGCTGCTGGCCGGCGCCGACGCCGACGTGAGCAAGCAGGTCGAGCGGTCCTTCAAACGCCGGGGCATGAAGGTACATACCGGTGTCAGCGTGGCCGGCGCCGAGCCGGACGGCGACTCGATGGCCGTGCGCTACGGCGACGGCGACGAGGTGCGCGCCGACCTCGTTGTGGTGAGCGTCGGGCGCAGACCCGTCACAGAGGGTCTGGGTCTGGCGGGCACCGCCGTGGCGGTCGACGAGCGGGGCTTCGTGACCGTCGACGAGTACTGTCGCACCGGCGAGGACGGCGTCTACGCCACCGGCGACGTGATCGCCACGCCGCAGCTGGCGCACGTGGGTTTCGCCGAGGGCATTCTCGCCGTACAGCACCTGCTGGGCGAGGAGCCGGCGCCGGTGGACTACGGCAACGTGCCCTGGTGCATCTACTGCCGCCCCGAGGTGGCCTTCGCCGGGCTCAGCGAGCAGGACGCCGCCGACGCCGGGCTGGACGTGGTCGTCTCCAAGCACCGCTACGCCGCCAACGGCCGGGCGATGATCGTGGGCGACACCGACGGGTTCGTGAAGGTGGTGGCCGAGCGCAACCCCGACGGTGGCGCCGGCCGGCTGCTGGGTGTGCACCTCGTCGGACCGTGGGCCACCGAGCAACTTGGACAGGGGTACCTGGCGGTGAACTGGGAGGCGACGGTGGCCGACGTGGCGAGCCTCATCCAACCGCACCCCACCCTCAGCGAACTGTTCGGCGAGACGGTGCTGTCGCTGACGGGCCGGTCGCTGCACGGTTAGCGGGCCGGGATCACCCAGGGTCGGGGACGGCGACAGGACAGAGAGCACAAGGACGGGCGCAATGGCCGACGTGGTTCTTCCGCAACTGGGCGAGACGGTGACCGAGGGCACCATCATTCGCTGGATCAAGCAGGTCGGCGACCAGGTGGATCGCGACGAGCCGCTCTTCGAGATCTCCACGGACAAGGTGGATTCCGAGGTGCCGTCACCGGCGTCGGGAGTCCTGACGCAGGTCGTGGTGCCGGAGGGGGAGACGGTGGAGGTGGGCGCGCTGCTGGCGGTCATATCCGACAGCGCGGATGCCCCCGCGCCCACCCCGGCCCCCGCGCCGCCGGCCACTCCCGAGCCCGAGCCGGCCCCCGCGCCGCCGGCCACTCCCGAGCCCGAGCCGGCCTCTGAGCCGCCTGCGGCCGTGACGCCACCGCCCGCGCCCACCCCCGCCCCCGAGCCGGAGCCGGCCCCCGCGCCGCCCGAGCCCGAACCGTCTCCTGAGCCCGACGGCGGGGAGCGGTCCCAGCCGCGGCTGCTGTCGCCGGTGGTGCGCAGGCTCGTCAACGAGCACGGCATCGACGTCGCCGGCATCGAGGGCAGCGGCGTGGGCGGCCGCGTCACCCGGGCGGATGTGGAGCGCGTCATCCGTGAGAGCCGGAGCGCTCCCGCGACGCCCGCCCCGCAGCCGGCCGCGGCGGCCGCGCCGGGGCCGCCCGAAGACGGCGACGCTGAACCCGGCGAGCCGCTGGTCATCCCGCTCAGCAGCATCCGCAAGACGATCGGCCGGCACATGGTGGCCTCCAAGGCCACCTCGCCGCACGTATTGACCGCGGTCGAGGTCGACTTCGAGGGCGTCGAGGAGGTTCGCCGCAAGGCCCGGGCCGCCTGGCGCTCCCAGGAGGGCTTCAGCCTCACCTACCTGCCGTTCATCGCCCGGGCGGCCTGCGACGCCATTGCCGACTTTCCGCACATCAACGCCAGCATCGACGGGACCGACCTGGTAGTGCATCGCAGCGTGCACCTGGCGGTGGCCGTGGACCTCGACTTCCAGGGGCTGCTCGCCCCGGTCGTTCGGGACGCGGGGACCAAGCGCCTGCGGGCCATCGCCCGCGAGGTCGTGGACCTGGCCGCCCGCGCCCGCCGCAAGGAACTCTCGGCCGCCGAGGTGACCGGGGGAACCTTCACCATCACCAATCCCGGCCAGTACGGCACCCTCATGCAGTTCCCGATCATCAACCAGCCGCAGGTGGCGATCCTGTCCACCGACGGGATCAAGCGGCGTCCGGTCGTGGTGACCGGCGAGCGGGGCGACGAGGCCATCGCCGTCCATTCGGTCGGCGTGCTGGCGCTGGCCTGGGACCATCGGGCCTTCGACGGCGCCTATGTGGCCGCCTTCCTGGATCGCCTGCGCCACATCATCCAGACGCGGGACTGGGAAGCCGAGATCCTGTAGTGGCGCCGGAGGTGGCTGCGAGTCGCCCGGCGCCCGCGCGGCGCACCGCCGGGGTCGTGGCTCCCCGGCACCTGGCCGTTCGCTGGCTCGGCAGGGTCGGCTACGACGAGGCCTGGGCGCTGCAGCGGGGTCTGGCCACCCACAGCTCGCGCAACCACCTGCTGCTGCTCGAGCATCCGCACGTCGTCACGATGGGCCCGCGGGCCCCGGCGGCGCACGTGCTGATGGATCCCGCGGCCGCCGGCGCCGAGCTCTGCCGCACCGACCGGGGTGGTGACGTCACCTATCACGGTCCCGGACAACTCGTCGGCTACCCGATCCTGACCCTGGGCGGTCCCCGCGCCGGTGGGCTCGGCGCGGCCGCGGCGTACGTGGAGAGCCTCGAGGACCTGCTGATCGAGGTCCTCAGCGACCTGGGTCTCGGTGGCGCGGGACGGCTCGAGCGTCACCGTGGGGTCTGGCTCGACGCTGGCGGGGTGCGGCCCCGCAAGATCGCCGCCATCGGCGTGCGCGTGCGGCGGGGACGCACCTTGCACGGGTTCGCCCTGAACGTGGAACCCGACCTGGACTGGTTCGGCCGGATCGTTCCGTGCGGGATCCGCGAACACCCGGTCACGTCGCTGGTGGCCGAAGGTGTGGCTGTCACGATGCCCGAGGTCGTCGAAGCCACCGCGGCGCGAGCCGCCCAGCTCTGGGGCACGGCCGGGTGGGACCGGGCCGACGTTTCCGCTGCCGGCAGCCGGCGCCTCGTCGCAGCATCTGCGGAACCCGCGGGCGCGGTTCCTGCTGCGGCGGTTCCCGATCCCGGGCGACCGCAATCGGCGGCGATTCCGGTCACGGCGGTGACCCGGGCGCCGGAGACTCCCGTCGCCGGTGGCCGCAAGCCGTCCTGGCTGCGGGTGGTGGCGCGCGCCGGTCCGGAGTTCCGCCGGATCAAATCGGTCATGCGCGACCTGGACCTGGTGACCGTCTGCGAGGAGGCCGGCTGCCCGAACATCTACGAGTGCTGGGAACAGGGGACGGCCACGTTCATGCTGGGCGGCGAGCGCTGCACCCGGGCCTGCGGCTTCTGCCTCATCGACACCCGCCGGCCCGAACCCCTCGATCCCGCCGAACCCGAGAGGGTCGCCGCCGCAGTCGCCCGCATGAGCCTCGAGCATGCCGTCGTCACCGCCGTGGCCCGCGACGACGTGCCCGACGGCGGCGCGGCGCACTTCGCGGCCTGCATCCGAGCGATCCGGCGACTGTGCCCCTCGGTGACCGTCGAGGTCCTCATCCCGGACTGCAAGGGTGACCCCGCGGCGCTCTCGGTGATCTTCGACGAACGCCCCGACGTGCTGAACCACAACATCGAGACGGTGGCTCGGCTGCAGCGGCTGGTGCGTCCCTCCGCCGGCTACGCCCGCAGCCTGGCGGTGCTGGCGAGGGCGAAGGATGCCGGCCTGGTGACCAAGTCCTCCATCATGGTGGGTCTGGGCGAGACCGCCGGCGAGGTGGCCGAGGCGCTGGGCGACCTGGCGGGGGTCGGTTGCGACATCGTCACCATCGGGCAGTACCTGCGCCCCTCCAGTGCCCACCTGCCCGTGGATCGATGGTGGCCGCCGGAGGACTTCGAGGCGCTGGGGAGGATCGGCCGGGAGTTGGGCATCGGCCACGTCGAGTCGAGCCCGCTGACGCGCTCGAGCTACCACGCCGCCGGCGCGGCCCGCTCGGTCGGCGCGGCCGCCGACGGTGCCTGAGGCGTCGGCGGGAGCGCCCAGGCCCACACGGCTGCCGGCCCTGCCGTGAGCGAGGTTCACGCCGCAACCGTCCTGCTGCAGTGGGCTGCGGGCGGCCTGCTGTTCGGGTGGGTGACCACGCGCCGGCGCGAGGTCGGGCCGGGCTACGGCTGGCTGCTGCGATCGGTGTACGCGGCTCTGGCCGCGCTCGCCGGCATCGTCGGCGCGGCCGCCGGGTTCCGGCCGGTCCGCGACGTGGCCGCCCTGGTGGCCGCCGCCGTCGCCCTGGGGGTGCTCGTCGTGGCCTACCGGCGCCGCGCCGCGACGCCCTCGGCGCAGACCGCCGACGGCCTGCGGCGCCGCAGGAGGGTGGCGGCGATGCTCGGCCGCCCCGCCGGCGAGCCCGCCCCGGCGGAGGGTCCGGGATTCCCGCCGGCGCTGGACCTCGCGGCCCCGCTGGTGGCGTTCGCGGGGGTGGTCGCCGGGGGTGTGGCGGCGGGAGGGCCGCTGGCGCTGTCGGTGGCCCGGGTGGTCGTCGGAGCGCTCTTCTTCGGGGCGGTCTCCGACGCCATGCTGCTCGGGCACTGGTGCCTCGTGCAGCCCGGCCTGCGCCGCGCCCCCCTCGTGCAGCTCGTGCGCTGGAGCATGGTCATCTGGGTGGCCGAGACGGTGGTGCTGCTGTGGCCCACCGGCGTGGCCTCGATCCTCAGCGGCGCCGTCGACGACGGGTTCGGCGGCCTGCTGGGCTGGTACTGGGTGATGTGCGCAGCCGGGAGCGCGGTGCTGCTGGGCGCCACCGAGGCGGCGTTGCGGATCCGGCGCTACGCCGCGGTGATGGCCGGCACCGGTCTGCTGTACCTGGCCATCATGACCGCCTTCGGGATGGACCTCATCGCGCGAGTGTCGCTGCGCCCGTAAGTCGGACCATGTCCCTGGCGAGGCGACTGAGCGCGGCCACGCGGGCGTCATCGGGAGCCGACTCCCGGCGCATCATGGCCAGCGGCCGGTGCGCCACGGCCTCGCCCAAGACGTCGACGAGTTCGGGATCGTTCCCGCCCACCGCCTCGGGAAGCACCGTCCACGCCAGGCCCACCGCCGCCACCTGGCGCAGCACGTCGGGATTCTGGGAGGTGAGGGTCACGACCGCTTCGAGGCCTCGCTCCGCCAGGCCGGCTTCGATGAGCGCCCGCGTGCGCGACCCCTCCGGCGGCAGCGCCCACTCGACCTCGGCGGCGTCGGGGGAGGCCGTCCCGTCGCCCCGGCGGGCGTAGACGTGCAGCTCCTCGGTTCCCAGCACCTCGCCGACGAGCCCCTCCGGCGGGGGGCCGACGGCGAAGACCAGGTCCAGGTCGTAGCGCGCCAGCAGGTCGCAGAGAGCCGAGGTGGAGTCCACGACGAGTCGCATCTCGGTGCCCGGGTGCGTCTCGCGGAAGATCATCAAGGCGTCCGGGAGCAGGTACAGGGTGGCCGCGTCGGTCAGGCCGATGCGCAGCCTGCCGGCGTCGCCGTGCTGCTGCGACCGGATCCACGTCTCCAACTCGCCGGTGCGCCCGAGTACCTCGTCGGCGAAATCCGCCACCATCCGCCCGGCCTCGGTGAGGCGCCGCCGCCGCCCGTCCTGCTCGAACAGCACGACCCCCAGACGCTGCTCCAGCTGCGAGAGGCTCTGCGACAGTGCCGGCTGGCTGATCCCGAAGGTGCGAGCGGCCTCGGTGAAGGAGGACAGTTCCGCCACCTTCTGGAGGTAGGCGAGGGCGCGGGTGCTGACGTTCAGGGGCACCTGCTCATCTCCGGGATGATCTTTGGGGTTGGCGCCGGGATGTCGCCGCCGCGCAGACGGGGCCATGGGAGAATCCTATAACCAATTGCCTATCGAAGCAGTTGCACCGTTCCGAAAATCGAATATATTGTGGCTGGCAACGAGGGATCGGGCACGCCGGAATCGAGACATCGATCCACCCAGCACCGGGTCCGCGGCCGATTCGCAACCGAACCGCCGGCGCCACCACAACGGTGGCGGGCGCCGCAAGGAGGGAAACCATGGCACAGATCAACGTGGCTATCGCCGGTGTCGGCAACTGCGCCTCGTCGCTCGTGCAGGGTGTCGAATACTACCGCAACGCCGGCGCGGACGAGGAGATCCCCGGCCTGATGCACCCGGTGCTCGGCGGCTACGCCATCGGCGATGTTCGCTTCACCGCCGCCTTCGATGTCGACGCCGCCAAGGTCGGCGAGGATCTCGCCAAGGCCATCGGGGGTGGCCAGAACAACACCGTGGCGTTCTGCGACGTGCCCACCTCCGGGGTGACCGTGCAGCGCGGCCCCACCCTCGACGGCATCGGGCGCTACCTCGCCGGCGTCATCGTGGAGTCGCCCCAGGCGCCGGTCGACGTCGCCCAGGTGCTGCGCGACACCGACACGCACGTGCTCGTCTCGTACCTTCCGGTGGGATCCGAGCAGGCGGCCCGCTTCTACGCGGAGCAGGCGCTCGAGGCCGGCTGCGCGCTGGTCAACTGCATGCCGGTCTTCATCGCCGGCGACGAGTCGTGGGCCGAGCGCTTCCGCCGCCGCGGCGTACCGATCGTGGGCGACGACATCAAGTCTCAGGTAGGCGCCACCATCGTGCACCGCAACCTGGTCCGGCTCTTCCAGGACCGTGGCGTGCAGGTGGATCGCACCTACCAGCTCAACTTCGGCGGCAACACCGACTTCCTGAACATGCTGGAGCGCGACCGGCTGGAGTCCAAGAAGATCTCCAAGACCCAGGCCGTGACCAGCCAGCTGGAGTCCGAACTGGCCGGCTCCGACGTGCACGTGGGTCCCTCCGACCACGTGCCCTGGCTCGAGGACCGCAAGTGGTGCCACATCCGCATCGAGGGCACGACCTTCGGTGACGTGCCGCTGAACGTGGAGTTGAAGCTGGAGGTGTGGGACAGCCCCAACTCCGCCGGCGTGGTCATCGACGCCATCCGCTGTGCCCGCCTCGGCCTCGACCGGGGCATCGGCGGCCCGCTCGACGAGACCTCCGCCTACTTCATGAAGTCGCCGCCGCGCCAGATGCGCGACGAGGACGCCCGCAACGCCGTCGAGGCCTTCATCGCCAACGAGTGACCGCTGCCCGGTCGGGGCCGCCGGCCGGCGGCCCCGACCTCGGTTGGGCGTGCGCGCCGGTAGCGTGAGTCGGCGGCTTCGTGCCGCATTCCGCTGACAGAGGAGGAGCGCTGTGAGTGTTTCCGTGACCCTCGCCTCGACCGTTCCCGCCGGGGCCGGTGTCGTCGCCTTCGGCGTCTGCTCCGAGCAGGTCTCCGCCGAGCCCCACGATCTGGACTGGGCGCTGTTGCGAGACCTCGGGTTCGAGGGCAAGGCAGGGCAGGTGCAGATGGTGGCGGGGCCCGACGGCCGACCGGTCGCCGTGGTCGGCATGGGACCTGCCGCGGACGTCACCCCGGCGGTGATCCGGGGCTCGTCGGCCGCGCTGGCGCGACTGGTGCGCCGCCAACGCTGGCTCGCCTCCTCGCTGCTCGACGTGGTGGGCGACGACGCCGACCTCCTCGCCGCGGCGCAGGCGCACGCCGAGGGGATCGTGCTCGGGGCCTACGGCTACGACGAATTCAAATCCGAACCCGAGCCGAACTCCCTGGAGAAGCTGACGGTGATCGGCGGCGGCAGGGAGGTGCGCGAGGCTCTGAGGCTCGGCGCGGCGGTCGCCGAGGCCGTCTGCTTCGCCCGGGACCTGGTGAATGAGCCTGGTGGGTCGCTGACGCCGGCCAGGCTGGCCGAGCAGGCCCGCGCCATGGCGACCGGCGGCGACGGGGCCGAACTGGAGATCCAGGTCTGGGAGAAGCAGGACATCGTCGACGCCCGCTTCGGCGGTCTGCTGGGCGTCAACCGCGGCTCCACGCAGCCACCGCGATTCGTGGAGATCACCTGGTGCCCTCCCGAGCCTCCGGAGGGCTTCCTGGCCCTCGTGGGCAAGGGGATCACCTTCGATGCCGGAGGACTGTCCATCAAGCCCGCCACGGGCATGGAGACCATGAAGATCGACATGAGCGGCGCCGCCGCGGTCCTGGGCACGATGCAGGTGGTCAAGAGGCTGGCCCCGCCGATCAGGGTCACCGGCTACATCCCGATCACCGACAACATGCTGGGGGGCGACGCCACCCGGCCCGGCGACATCCTCACCATCCGCAACGGCAAGACCGTGGAGGTGCTCAACACCGACGCCGAGGGACGGCTGATCCTTGCCGACGCGCTTTCCCTGGCCAGCGAGGCCGAGCCCGACGCCATCGTGGACCTGGCCACGCTCACGGGGGCGTGCGTGGTGGCGCTGGGCACCAAGGTGGCGGGCCTCATGGGCAACAACGACGGCTGGATCGACGCCGTGGAGGCCGCGGCCGAGCGCGCCGGCGAGCGGGTCTGGCACCTGCCGCTCCCCGCCGACTACCGCAGGCAGCTCGACTCGCCCGTGGCCGACCTCAAGAACATCGGCAACCGCTGGGGCGGCACGCTCACCGCCGCCCTGTTCCTGCAGGAGTTCGTCGCCGAGGGCATCCCCTGGGCCCATCTGGACATCGCCGGCCCGGCCTGGACCGACAGCGTCGACGGCGAGGCCGCCAAGGGCGGCACCGGCTTCGGCGTGCGCCTGCTCGTGGACCTGATCAGGAACTTCTCGCCGCCCGACTCGGGTCGCGGCGACTGAGCCCTCGGAAACTGCTGCTGGCCCACGGCGGAGTTCCCGGCCCCGCGTGGGAGTCACTCAGGTGCCGCTCAGTGCCTCGTCGCGACCTTCGAGAGGGGCGACCCTCTCGCCTTGGGAGCGCAGCAGGTCGCCGACGCCGTCGAAGCGCTCGTCGACCCGGTCGAAGCGCTCGTCGACCCGGTCGAAGCGCTCGTCGGACCGTTCGTTCATGCGGTCGAGTCGCCCCTCGATACGGTCGAGGCGGGGAATGATCTCCGATCGGAGCCAGACGAAGCCGCCGGTGATGAGCATCCCGACGAGACCGATGAGAGCGGCGACGATGGCGTCCATCGCTCCTCAGTCTGCCACGCCGGCAGTGGGCTCAGCGGTGTCGGCATCGACCGCGCTCACCGCTGCTGCGGCCCGGGCGTGCTGCTCCGTGGCCCAGTTTGCGGCCTCGAATGCCACGGCGGGATGGAACTGCCAGATGTGCAGTTGCCGCTCCACCTCGTCGGGTTCGTCACCGCACGCCAGCAGCGCCATCGCCAGGTGCCGGGCGCGCCCCAGCGTCTCGATCTCGGTCGGATCGGAGGCCGGATGGCGTCGCCAGACATCGTGGGCCACACGCAGCCCGGGCGGAAGACGCTCGGCCATGCGGGCGGTGAGGTCGGGGAGCCGGGTACGTACGAACAGCGTGTTGTGACGCCCGCGCTGCATCAGCCCGAACCGGCAGCAGCGCTCGAACGCCCTCTGGAAGGCCGACAGGAGCGCTTGGCGGCCGCCCAGCCCGATCTCGCCGGCGATCTCCGCCGTGTTCACCAGCACGCCGCTTGGAGTTTCCTCCAGCCGCAGCGCCAGGCGCCGGATGAGCCACGTGGCCGACGGCCCGAGCACGCCCAGCCAGAAGAGTTCCACGTAGGGCGAGCGAGGGTGGTGACCCCGGCCGGCGTCGGGGCCCAGGTCGTTCCAGGGCTCCACCCAGAGTTCGACGGCACCGGTCCTGCCGTTGGATGCGGAACGCTGGGCGCGGGGCTGACCGGCCGCATCCGGCGGCGCTGGTGCGTTGGTCCCCGATGCGGGGGCGGGAGGGACGGTGACGAGCGGGATCTGCATTGCGTTTGCTCCTGCTGCAAGATCTGAACGTGGGGTGCCCATGGCGCCAAAATGCTCCGCAGCGAGCCAATAGTTGTCGATAGCGAAATAGATAGGGGAAAGGAACGGGTTTGTCAAGGGGTGGAATCGGACGCGCAGGCGTCCGACGCCGGCGGTCGGTCCGGATCGTGCTGCGCCGCCTGCGGTTAGGGTCATTGCCGGGAGGGGACTGTGGCGACTGCCGGCGAACTGGCCGAAGAGATGATCCGGGCCCGGCGCCTGGTCGACCGCGCCGGGCGCATCGTCGTGCTGACCGGTGCGGGCATCTCCACAGAATCCGGGATCCCCGACTTCCGCGGCCCCCGGGGGGTGTGGACGCGCAACCCCGCGGCGGAGGCGAAAGCCCACATCGGCAACTACGTGAGCGACCCCGCCGTGCGCAGGGAGATCTGGCGGCAGCGCCTCGCCGAGCACAGCGGTCCCCGCCCCCGCCCCAACGCGGGTCACCGGGCGATCGTCACCCTGGAGCGCAGGGAGAAGCTGCACACGCTCATCACCCAGAACGTGGACGGGCTGCACGCAGACGCCGGCACCTCACCGGGGAGGCTGGTCGAGATCCACGGGACCCGGCGCAGGGTTCGGTGCCTGAGTTGCGGGCAGGAGTGGCCCATGGAGCACGCCGTCGAGCGACTGAGGGCCGGCGAGGAGGATCCCTCCTGCCACTCCTGCGGCGGTCTGCTGAAGTCGGCGACGGTGTCCTTCGGGCAGAACCTGGTGGTTGCGGACCTCGAGCGGGCCTCCGCGGCGGCAACGGGCTGCGATCTGATGCTGGCGGTGGGCAGCACCCTGCAGGTGTATCCGATCGCTCAGGCAGTGCCCGTGGCCCGCGGCAACGGCGCCGATCTGATCATCGTGAACAACGAGCCCACGCCGTTCGACGACATCGCCGATGTGGTGTTGCGGGGATCCATCGGCGAGGTGCTCCCGCACGTGGTGCGTGATCCCGTGGCGGTTCCCGAGCAGCGGCCGGTCGGCGAATCCGGGCCGGGAGCCGAATCCTGACCAACTTGGTAGACTTTTGACCGCCGGGGGTCCGCGCGACGGAGTCGGGTCGACCCGCCGGCGGAGCCCGACCGGGGTGACCCGACAGACTCCGATGGCGAGCCCGCAGCGGCCGCCGATCCACTCGAACCGAATCGCCAAGGAGCCGAAGCGATGGCCACGTTCCGCGACCTCCTCGTTGCCGCCAAGTCCAGGATCAACGAGATCGACACGGCGACCGGCGAGCGCCTGCGCGACGCCGGCGCCGCCTTCCTGGACGTGCGCGAACCCGACGAGGTCGAACAGGGCGCCATCCCCGGTGCGATCCACATCCCGCGCGGCCACCTGGAGGCCAACATCGAGAACCGCCTTCCCGGCCGCGACACACCGATCGTGGTCTTCTGCGCCGGCGGTGTGCGCTCGGCCTTCGCCGCAGAGACGCTGCAGGCCCTCGGGTACGCGCAGGTGGCCTCCATGGACGGCGGCTTCAACCGCTGGAAGGACGAGGGGCGCGCCTGGGCCGTTCCGCGGGTCCTCAGCCCCGAGCAGCGCAACCGCTACCACCGGCACCTGCTGCTGCCGGAGGTCGGCGAGGAGGGGCAGATGCGCCTGCTGGATTCCCGCATCCTGTGCCTCGGCGCCGGGGGCCTGGGCTCGCCCGCGGCGCTGTACCTGGCCGCCGCCGGCGTGGGCACGCTCGGCATCGTGGACATGGACGTGGTCGACGCCTCCAACCTGCAGCGCCAGATCCTGCACAACGTGGACCGGGTGGGCGAGCGCAAGGTCGACTCGGCCAAGAAGACGCTCACCGCTCTCAACCCCGACGTGAACGTGGTCACCCACGACGTCCGCCTGGGGGCCGAGAACGTCCTGGCGGTCATCGACGGCTACGACGTGATCGTGGACGGCGCCGACAACTTCCCGGTGCGCTACATGCTGAACGACGCCTCGGTGAAGCTGGGAATCCCCGTCGTGCACGGGTCGATCTTCCGCTTCGAGGGGATGGTCACCGTCTTCGATCCCCGCCAGGGGCCCACCTACCGGGACATGGTGCCCGAGCCTCCGCCCGCCGAGATGGCGCCCAGTTGCGCCGAGGCCGGCGTGCTGGGCGTGCTGCCGGGCATCGTGGGCTCGATCCAGGCGCTCGAGGCGATCAAGGTCGTCCTGGACTACGGCGACGTGCTGCGGGGGCGGCTGCTGACCTTCGACGCCGCCGAGGTGAGCTTCCGCGAGTACCGCGTGCGGCCCGATCCGGCCAACGAGATCACCTGGGAGAACCGGGACCGCATCCAGGTCGTGGAACTCGACGGCCTCTGCGGTCCGGCCCCGCTGGAGGCTCCGCCGGCGGGCTGAGAGCGCTGCCGGCGTCCCGGCGACCCCGGGAACTTTCGCCGGAGGTCGCTACCAGGCGTCGAGGACGTCGGTGCCGGCCTCCTCGACGGCGTAGCGCCGCCGCCGCGTCACCACCAGCAGCGCGGCGATCAGCACCAGCCCCACGGCGGCCAGCACGATCACCGCGGTGTCGGTGGTCACCGAGTCGTACCAGGCGCGCGTGCGGGTCGGCGCCTGCTGGGGCGCCGCGGCCGGCGCGGGGGCGGTTGCCGGGGCTGGCTGCTCGTCGACGGACTCGCTCGGCGCCGCCCCGCTCGGCGGCGCAATCGTGGTGACGGCCGTCGTGCCGGTGTCGCCGGCGTCGCCGGTGGCGACCGCGGCGGCGTGCAGTGGGGCCGCCTGGGCGGACATCGGTGCGGGGGAGGCTCCCATCTCGTTGTTGGCCAGGATCGTGATCGTGTAGGCGGCACCGCCGATGAGGCCGTCGATGGTGTGGCTGGTATGGGTCGTCTCGATGGAGGTGACCGCCCCGTCGGGCGCCACCCAGGTGAGGGTGTAGGACCGCACCGGCAGGCCACCGTCGTCGGTCGGGGGTTCCCAGGACACCAGCAGACTCTCGTGGCCGACGCCGATCTCGGCGTGGGCCAGCGGACCGGGCGGCCGCGCCGGCGTGGCGCGGACCGCGTCGGCGGTGATCGAGGTGCCGACCTCGTTGGTGGCCGAGACGGTGATGCCGTAGGTGGTGCCGTTGGTGAGCCCGTCGATGGCGTGGCTGGTGGCGGTCGTCTCGGCGGAGCCGGTGGTTCCGTCGGGGGCCACCCAGAGCAGGGTGTAGCCGGTGACGCGCAGCCCGCCGTCGCTGGCGGGGGGATCCCAACTCACGAGGATCCGGGAGTCTTCGCGGACGGTCCTGACCGCCACCGGAGCACCGGGGATGTGCGCCGGCGTCCCGCTCGCGGGCTGGCTGGGGCTCGAGGTTCCTATCTCGTTGCTGGCCGTCACGGTCACCGCGTAGGTGGTGCCGTTGGTGAGCCCGTCGAAGGTGTGGCTCGTGGCGGTTGTCTCGACCGATCCGGTGGCGCCGTCGGGCGCGGCCCAGGCGACGGCGTAGCTCAGCACGGGTTTGCCGCCGTCGCTGGCAGGGGGCTGCCAGGTCACGCCGAGCCGCCCGTCGCCGCGGTCCACGGTCACGGCGTCCGGGCTGCCGGGCGCTGCGGCGGGAGTGGCGCGCGCCGTACCGCCTGCCGGCGACGTGCCGGCCTCGTTGACGGCGCTGACGGTGACGGTGTAGGTGGCGCCGTTGAGGAGGTTCTGCATGGTGTAGCCGGTGCCGGTGGTCTCGATGGTGCCGCCGGCGCCGGTGGAGGAGACCCAATCGAGTGTGTATCCGGCGATCGGGAGGCCGCCGTCGTTGAGGGGCGGTGCCCAGGAGACCTCGACGATGCGGTCGCCGCGGACGGCGCTGATGCTCGCCGGGGCGGTCGGGATCGTGCCGGGCCGGTGACTGGCGGGCGCGCTGTGGGATGAGGATCCGACCCGGTTGACGGCGGTCACGGTGACGCGGTAGGTGGCGCCGTTGGTCAGCCCGCCGATGGTGTGCTGGGTTCCCTGCTCCGGGGCCCGGTCCGTGGCGCCGTCGGGTCCGGTCCAGTGCACGGCGTAGGACTCCACCGGCACCCCGCCGTCGCCGGCGGGCGGCGACCACGACACGTGCAAGAGCCCGTCCCCGCGCCGCAGCGACACGTCGGTCGGCGGGCTCGGGACACCCAGCGGCGCCGCGGTTGCCGAGACCGCCCGCGACGATCCGCCCGCGTTGGAGGCTGCGACGCTGACCGTGTAGGTGGCCCCGTTGGCCAGGTTGCGCAGCGTGCGCGTGGTCTCGGTGACCGGGATCGTCCCGGAGGCCCCTGTGGAGGAGACCCAGGTGACCAGGTACCCGGTGATCGGGCCGCCGCCGGTGTCGGTGGGCGGTTGCCATGTCACGGCGATCTCGCGCGCCCCGGGTGTCAGCGACAGCGCCGTCGGCTCACCGGGGGGGTCGATCGACGGGATCGCGGCGGGCGTGGCTGCCGGCGGCAGCGATGTGCTCCCGCCGAAGACAAACAAGGTCGACAGGAGGTGGCCGCCGCGGCCGGCGGAGTTCGGCATCGGACCCCAGCCCTCGGCTTCGGCGCCCTTGTTGACCACGAACACGAAGCGCGAGCCCGACACGGACCTCGTGGCGGACGACCCGACGAGGCGGACCGTGGCCCGGTCGATGCGCCCCGAGACGCTGATGCTGCCCGACACCTCGATGCGCCGCAGGGTGCCGACGTCGGTGTCGGGGACCCGGGCGAGCCAGCGGCTGAGGGCGTCCACGCTGTACGTGCGGGTCCACGGCGTGTAGGGGTCGCCGGCGGTGAAGGGATCCGGGGCCGCGACCAGGTAGGGGTGCTGCTCGTTGAAGGCGTAGCCGCTGGCCTCGGTGTATCCGCCGCCGGAGGTGGTGAACAGCGTCAGGGCCGGCTCGCCGCCGTAGGCGAGGACCTGCCCGGCGGTGTCGGCGATCGCCTGGAGCCAGGGCCCGTTCCTCGGGGAGAACTCGCGCGTGTTGCCGCTGTAGACCTGGCTCATGGTGGTGGAGTAGAGGTCGAACGGCGCGTTCCACTTGTCGCTGCTGCGGTTCGCGAGGGCGACGTGCAGGGCGTAGCTGCGCGACGCGACGGCCTGGGCTCGCAGCGCCTCGGCGGGCCAGTCGGGCGGGACCTCGGCCACGCCGCGGAGGTACAGCTCGAGGTCCAGGTTCGTCAGCACGATGCGGTACCAGGTGTTTCCCGGCAGCTTCGTGAGGGTGATCTGCCCGTGCGAGTACGAGTGGCGGGTGGCGGAGGACTCCACGGCGGTGCCGTCGGCGGTCCTGATCTGCAGGACGTCGCCGTCGCAGACCTGCCCGGGACAGAGGGCCGTTCCGCCGCTGGTCGTCACCTCCCAGCCGTCGCCGACACGGTTGACGGTGAACAGTTCGGTCGCCGAGGAGCTGTACACGGCGGCGCCGTCGAGCACCAGCTCGAAGGATCCGCGGGGCCGGAAGCGGCTGCGGCTGCTCGATGCCAGGTGGACCCGCAGGTTGTCCAGCGTCCAACCGCCGGTGAGCACGGTGCCGGGGTAGTAGAAGCCCAGAATGTCGCCGGCGGTCTGGCCCGCGGCGATTCTCGACGGCAGGGATTGGTGGCTGATGCCCGCACCGTGACCCCAGCCGGCGCCGGTGAAGGTGACGTGATCGCCGGCGGCCAGGGTCGGGGTGCTGAAGCCGGCCCTCTGGGCGGCCGCGGGCCGGCTCGGAGGAACACCCCACACCGCGACGGCCAGGAACACCGGCAGCGCGGCGGCCAGCGCGACGCCGCGGCCGGGCCGGAAGCTCACCAGCCGGCGCCCGAAGCGCCGAACGGGGGAGTGGTCGGAAGCGAGGGAACGGACAGCCGGCGCTGCAAGGCGTGGACCCACCGGGGGGCCCGCCGGGCGGGCGCGCCGGGATCGAAGTCCGGAAGAGGGGCGGCCGGCACAAGCCCTGCGCCGGCGACGATGTCTCATGAAGATTTGTTTCCGAAGTCGTCACCACCCCTTGCCATTTACATCATCGCCCACATTCACCACTTTTGCAACAGGAGGAACAAACCGAGGCCCGCTTGTCCCGCACCGAGCGCGGCACCGATCCGCCGCTGGAAGCCGACCGAGACCCGAGGAGACTGTCGAGCAATGCTCCCGACACCCCAACAGTAGGAGTGTCATTCCGGCGAAGGCCGGAATCCAGGACCGCCCCACCCGACCAGCGCTGCTCGTGGATTACTCAGCACACTCCGAGTGCCCTGGCCGGGGACTTCGTTGGATCCCCCCCCCCCCGAACTAGGCTGGCGACGATGTCTCGCGCTGGGGTTCGTCGACGGGCCGTGCGTGCCGCGGTGGCGTCGGTCGCGGTCGTCGCCGTGTTGCCGCTGTGGGCCGGCGACGCTGGGGCGGAGACCCAGATCGAGGACCTCGAGGACATCGCGCCGCCGCCGGCCTCCGAGGATCCGACGCCGCCGGACGAGGGCCTGTTGCCGGACGTCCTCGAACCGGGGACAGAGCCGCCGTCGGCGTCCGATCCCGCGCGGAGGTACCACAGTCTCGGCTCGCAGCTCAGCACGCTCGCTGTCGCCGCCGATTATGGGGCCGGCGACGGCCTGCCTGACACGGATATGACCGAGGGCGCGAAGCCGCCGACGCTGCCGGGCGGCACCAACTCCACGGTGAGCTTGAGCGAGCCGATGCTGCTCACGATCCAGCTCGACGGCAACCAGGACGGGGTGCTGGCGTTCTTGGCCGAGCACGGGATCACGCCGGCCAACGTGGGATCCGACTACCTCGAGGCGGCGGTGCCGCCCACGCTGCTGGCGCAGCTGGCCCGCCAGACCGGGGTGGCGCGCGTGCGCGAGCTGCCGACGCCCCAGCGACTTCTCGGCACCACCACCAGCGAGGGCCTCGCCGTGCACGAGGCCAGCCGGTGGCATTTCGCCGGGCACAAGGGGCAGGGCGTCAAGATCGGCGTGATCGATGCGGTCTCGCCGAGGCTTCCTGACGGCACCAGGGGGTGGGGCAAGGACGGCTTCACCGGGTTGCTCGCTCGTATGGGGAACGAGCTCAAGGACGGCTACACCGGGTTGCTCGCTCGTACGGGGAACGAGCTGCCGCTCACGGTGAAGGGCATGTGCTTTCCCGGCCCCGGCGTCGCCACATTCGACCTGAGGGACTGCGACGCGCGGCACGGCTCCGACCACGGCACCCAGGTGGCTGAGACGGTGATGGACATCGCGCCCGAGGCGTCGCTCTACATCTCGAACGCCAGCACCTTCGCCGACCTCCAGCGAGCCGTCGAGTGGATGCACGCCCAAGGGGTGAAGGTGATCGTCTACTCGATCGGCTGGACCTTCCACGGCGCCGCCGACGGCAGCTCGCCGATCACGCCCAGCCCATTGAACACGGTCAAGTGGGCCACCGATCGCGGGATCGTCTGGGTCAACTCGGCCGGCAACGGGGCGCAGCGCAACTGGTACGGCCCGTTCACCGACACCGACGACGACGGCTACCACGAGTGGTGGCAGGAGGGCGGCTCGGTCGACGAGGGCCTGCGCTACTCGTGGACTGGTATCGGCCGCAGCGAGGTCACGGTGTTCATGCGCTGGGACGACACCTGGGGCGGCGCCGCCAAGGACCTCGATCTGCAGCTGATTCACCGCGCTGATGCGAACGCGCCCTGGCGGGTGGTCGCAGCGAGTGCGGACACCCAGAACGGCGGGTCCGCGGATTATCCGTACGAGGCGATCACCCGCTTCGAAGGCGTCGGCGCAGGCGAGTATGAGATCGTCGTCAAGAAACGGGCCGGCAGCGCCGCGCCTGCCTGGCTGCAGTTGCGGATCTTCGGTCGGCACACTCTGAGTGAGCATCGCGTTGCTGCCAGCTCAATCGCCACCCCCGCCGACAGTCCCAGTTCGGGGCTGCTGGCCGCCGGCTCCGCAGACGTGAAGGACATCCGTAGTGTCTCCTCCTACAGCGCCCGGGGCCCCACGCCGGACGGGCGGACCAAGCCCGATCTGGTCGCCGGCACCTGCAGCGACATCTCGGGAAAGCAGTATCCATTCTGTGGCACGAGCGCGGCGGCGCCGCACCTGGCCGGCTTGGCGGCACTGGTCCGGCAGCGCTTCCCGACGTTGACTGCCACACAGGTTGCCGCCTATCTCAAGTCCAACGCCGCAGAGCGCGGCGAAACAGGGCCGGACAACGAATGGGGCCATGGCTTCGCCCAACTGCCCAGCACCGGCCTGCCCGCGGTCGACCGGGATGTCGATTGCGTGACCGACCTCGCCGGGAACGGGACGGTCCAAGGGCACTGGACCGGTGTCTGCGAGTCCTCGGGAGACACTGACGTATTCGGTCGCTTCTACCAGTTCAGCCTCGCGGAGCGGCGCCAGGTCACGATCGACCTCGATTCCTCTCGGCACCTTTCGGCCCTCTACCTGCGGAGCGGCTTGGGGCAGCTTTCCGGCGAGCCGCTGCACAGCGACACGGGCAGCTGGATCGACGTCAACTTCGAGCCCGACTCGCAGATCAGCCAGTCGCTGCCCGCCGGCGACTACACGATCGAGGCGACCACGATCAAGACGCTCACCACCGACGGCGACACTCGTCTTGGAGCATTCACGCTCACGGTGGCCGGTCTGGCGACGGACGCGCCGACGGCAGGACCGGAGGTCAGCATCGCGGCCGGTGCGGCGATCACCGAGGGCGCCTCCGCCAGCTTTACGATCAGTGCTGATCCGGCGCCGACCGCGCCGCTGGCGGTCTCGCTGGTCGTCAACGATTTGGGCGCCTTCGCCGCGAGCGGCGCCGCCGGTCCGCAGACGGTGACGATTCCCACATCCGGCTCGGTGACACACAGCGTGGCCACCGTCGATGACAAGGTCGGCGAAGCCGACGGCGTCATCACCGCGACGCTGGTCGCGGGCGGAAGCTACACGGTGTCGGAGACGCAGGGTGCGGCCACCGTCGCGGTGGCGGACAACGAGCCGGTGGTCAGCATCGCCGGCGACGCCGACCCGATAACAGAAGGCGAGACCGCGACCTTCACCGTGTCCGTGACCCCCGCGCCGTCCGCGCCGCTGAGGCTGGGCGTCACGCTGAAGATCACCCAGCGGGGCGATTACGCCGCACCGGGCGAGACCGGCACGTGGGTCATCACCGTTCCCACGACTGGATCCGCGCAGCTGACCATCGCCACCGTCGACGACGTTGTGGGGGAACGAACCGGCGGGATCACGGCGACGATCCTCCGAGCTCCGGGACTCAACATGTTCGCGGCGCAACGCATTGCCGAGGTCATCGTGTGGGACAACGAGCCGGTGATCACCGTCACTCGAGACCTCGACGTGACCGAAGGCGAGGACGCGGTCTTCAGCGTCTGGGCCAGGCCGCCGCCGTCGGTGCCGCTCAGTGTCACGCTGACGATCACGCAGCAGGGCGACTACGCGGAACCGGGCGCGACCGGCACCAGGACCGTCACGATTCCCACGGCCGGATCCGGGCGGCTCAGCTCCTCCGCGCAGTTCACCGTCGCCACCGTCGACGACGACGCGGTCGAAGCCGACGGCGCGATCACGGCCACGCTGCAGCCGAGCCAGCGGTACCGCACCCCCCGCACGATCTCCAGAACGACCTCCGGCATGGAAGCCACGGTGGCGGTGGCGGACAACGACGGACTTCGGGCTGACCCCCCGGCAGACCCCTCCTGCATGCATGATCTCGCCGGTCCCGGCAAGGTCAGCGGCGAGTGGACTGGGGCGTGCCTGACCGCCACGGGCACCTCAGGGAAGAGCGCCGAGTACTACAGCTTCAGACTCGATCAGGAGAGCCGGGTCACGATCGATCTGCGGGGAGAGCAGGGCGGCAGCAGGGACACGTATCTCTATCTGAGGAAGGGGCGCGGGGAGCGTTCAGCCGCTCTGGTGGCGCAGAACGACGACGGTCGGCCCCGGTCCGGCGCGTACCCCCTGTCGGCATTGCTCGAGGTCACGTTGGCGGCCGGCGACTATACGATCGAAGCCACCACCTACGGATCGCGGGTGAGGGGTCCGTTCACCTTGGAGGTGACCGGCATCCCGCCGCAGACTCCCAGGACGCAGCGGACTCCTACGACGCCGCAGACTCCTGAGGTCAGCGTCAGCGGCACCGCCGGCGTCACCGAAGGCGCCGACGCGGTCTTCACCGTCACCGCGGCGCCCGCGCCGTCAACGCCGCTGACCGTCTCGCTGGCTGTCACGCAGCAGGGCGACTACGCGGGCGCGGGCGCAACCGGCACGAAGACCGTGACGGTCCCCACGAGTGGCTCGGTGACCCACACCGTCGCCACCGTCGACGACTCGACCGACGAAGCGGACGGCGGAATCACCGCGACCCTGAGCGCCGGTCAGGGCTACACCGTCTCATCCTCCGGGGGCGTTCACACGGTGAGCGTGTCCGACGACGACGTGCCGGAGATCAGCGTCACCGCCGGCGCGGACATCGACGAGGGCGGGTCGGCGAGTTTCACGATCACCGCCGACCCTGCGCCGCACACGTCTCTGACCGTCTCGCTGACCGTCACGCAGCAGGGCGACTACGCCGCCGCGGGCGCCACCGGCACGAAGACCGTGACGGTCGCCACGAGCGGTTCGGTGACCCACACCGTCGCCACGACCGACGACAGCGCCGACGAGGCCGACGGGTCGGTGACCGTCACCCTGAAGGCGGGCAGCGGCTACACCGTGTCCTCCGCTCAACGGGTGGCGACGGTCGGCGTCTCCGACGACGACGCGCCGCCTGCGACGACGCCGGAGGTCAGCGTCACCGCCGGCGCCGGCATCACCGAGGGCGGCAACGCCGGCTTCACCATCACCGCCAGCCCGGCGCCCGCGTCCCCGCTGTCGGTGAGCGTGACAGTCACCCAGACCGGCGATTTCGCCGCTTCGGGCACCACGGGCGGCCAGACAGTGACCGTCCCTGTCAGCGGCAGCGTGTCCCATACCGTCGCCACGACCGACGACAGCACCGATGAGGCCGACGGGTCGGTGACCGTGACCCTGAAGGCGGGCAGCGGCTACACCGTGTCGTCCAGCCGGGGCGCGGTGTCGGTGGCCGTGGCGGACGACGACGCGCCGCCGCCGGTGCCCGCCTGCGTCACTGCCGACGCTGCCCTGCTGGCTCAGGTCCTGGCCAAGACTCAGGACCCGTGGAACGGGGCGCGCCCCGACCTGCTGGACACGTTCACCCGCGCCCACAACACCATGCTGGGCACCGACACCTACACGGTCGCCGACCTCAAGGCCCGCCCGGACCGCCACGAGTCGAACTGGCAGGGCGACGGCCCCAACGCGTTGTGGCAGAAGGTGTACGCCGAACTGGACCGCCTCCAAGCGTGCCGCGAGAAGCCGCAAACGCCGCCGCCGCCACCGCCGCCGCCCACGCCGGAGGTCAGCGTCACCGCCGGGGCGGGCGTCACCGAGGGCGCCGCCGCCTCCTTCACCTTCACCGCCGCCCCGGCGCCCGCATCGCCGCTCACCGTGACGATCACCGTCACCCAGACCGGCGACTACGGCGCCCCGACGGGGACCAAGACCGTCACGGTCCCCACCGGCGGCGCCAAGACCTACAGCGTCGCCACCGCCGGCGACAGCACCGACGAGGCCGACGGCTCGGTCACCGTCACCGTCAAGGCGGGCAGCGGCTACACCGTGTCCTCGTCGCAGGGAGCGGCCACCGTCGCGGTCGCCGACGACGACGATCCCACGCCGCCCCCGCCCCCGCTCCCGCCCCCGCCGCCGCCCCCGCCGGACCCCGACCCGGAGGTCAGGGTGACCGCCGGCGGCGGTGTCACCGAAGGCCAGAACGCGTCCTTCACCGTCACCGCCGCCCCCGCGCCGTCGGCCCCGCTGGCCGTGTCGGTCACCGTCACCCAGAGCGGCGACTACGGTGCCTCGACCGGGACCAGGACCGTCACGGTCCCCACCGGCGGCGCCAAGAGCTTCA
>JAPOVS010000071.1 GCA_026708055.1 bacterium
GGCGACGCCCTGCCCTCCTAGCCCGCCGGTACCCAGGCGACGTCGGCGCCGAGAGCCTGCAGCTTGCCCACCAGGTCCTCGTGGCCGCGCCTGATGTGGTGGGTGTCACGCACGATGGTCTCGCCCTCGGCACCCAGCCCGGCCACCACTAGGGCCGCCCCCGCCCTGATGTCGGTCGCCCGCACCGGGGCGCCGGAGAGGCGCTCTCGGCCCCGCACGATGGCGCAGCGGCCCTCGACGCGGATGTCGGCCCCCATGCGCACCAACTCGCCCACGTAACGGAAGCGGTTGGCGAACACGTTCTCGGTCACCAGCCCCACCCCCTCGGCGAGGCTCAGCATGGTCACCAGCAGGGGCTGGTAGTCGGTGGCAACGCCCGGGTAGGGCAGGGTGACGATCTCAGTTGCCCGCAGCCGGTGCGGCGCCATCGCCCACAACCCGCCCTTGATGGTGGAGGTGCGCAGGTTCATCTCGCCGAGCTTGTCGCAGAGCATCCGCAGGTGGCCCGGCTGGGCGCCGCGCAAGGTGATCTCGCCGCCGGCGACGCCCACCGCCGCCAGGAAGACCGCCGTCTCGATGCGATCCGGGACCGGCGTGTGATCCACCGGCGCCAGCGTGCCGCCGCCGTTGATGGTGATCGTCGGGCTGCCCGCACCCAGCACCTCGGCACCCATGCGGTTCAGGAACGCCGCCAGGTCGGCGATCTCGGGCTCCCGGGCGGCGTTGTGGATGACCGTTCGGCCCTCCGCGGCGGTGGCGGCCATCATGATGTTCTCGGTGGCGCCGACGCTGGGCCACGCCAGGCTCACCTCCTCGCCCTTCAGGACGCTTGCCCGGGCATGCACGTAGCCGTGGCTCACCTCCACGTCGACGCCGAGACGTTCCAGGGCCGAGAGGTGCATGTCGATGGGGCGGGAACCGAAATCGTCGCCGCCGGGCAACGCCACCATCGCCTCGCCGCAGCGGGCCAGCAGCGGGCCGAGCACGGCGATCGAGGCTCGCATCCGGCTGACCAGGTCGTAGGAGGCGTGCGGCTGCAGCCGCTCGGGCACCTCCACATGCAACACGTCGTCGTCGCTGAACGTTGCCCGGCAGCCGAAGCTCTGCAGCAGTTCGATCATCGTCGTGACATCGGCGATGCGGGGGACCCGCCGCAGCGTGAAGCGGCCCTCTGCCAGCGTGGTGGCCGCCAGGAGTTTCAGGACGCTGTTCTTGGCGCCGCCGATCTCCAGCTCGCCGGCGAGAGGCTCCCCGGGTCGCACGCGGATCTCCGCCGGCGTGGGCGCGGTGTCCCCGGGCGCGCCGGCTCGGCCGGCGTGGCGGCCACCGGCGTCGGGCACAGCCGAGTCCCCGGTCGGATTCATCCCCTCAAGTATGCTCGGCCCATGCCCGGGTCTTGGCGATAGGGGCGCGTTTGCCCCACCTGACCTGCACCGAAGCGTGCAGCCCGGACGAATTGCAGCGCCTGCTCCGGCCTCGCTCCGATGTCGTGGTCGAAGAGCCGGATCCCCCGGTGCCCGGCGACGCGCCGGCACCGGAGACTCCGGCTCCGGAAGCGGCTTTCCGGGCCGTCGGCGGGCCCTTCACGCACTACCGGCGCACCGTACACGTCCTCGAGCGCGGCGACGCCGGGTGCCTGGTCCGCCAGCACATCTCCTACCGGCTCTCGGTGCCGGTGTGGGGATGGTTCCTGACGCCGCTGGCCAACCGGCAGTTGCGCCGGCCGCGCAGCGACGGCACGCAGCCGTTCTGGGCGCCCGCCGAGCGGCTGGATCCCCGCTCCGGGCAGGTCCTGGGGGTGCTGTGCCTGCTGGCGGTGGTGGCCGGCTACCTGGGCACGCTGCTGAGCCAGACCATCACCTTCGCCTTCGACGAGTTCGACGCAGGACTCGCGACCCAGGGCAACACGCTCACGGCGGTGCGGGTGGGCGTGCTGCTGGCGCTGGCGCTCGTGGCGCTGGCGGACCGCCGGGGGCGGCGGCCGATGCTGCTCTTCGCCGCCGTGGCCGGCTGCCTCGTGGCGACCGCCACCGCGGCTTCGACCGGGGTGTGGACCTACGGCGCCAGCCAGGCCGTCTCGCGCAGCCTCGCAACAGCGATGCTGGTACTGCTGGTGGTGATCGCCGCCGAGGAGGTTCCCGCCGGGGCCCGGGCCTACGCCGTGTCGGTGCTGACGCTGTCCGCGGGGCTGGGGTCGGGCATGGTGGTGTGGCTGCTGCCGCTGGCCGACCTGGGGCTGCGAGCCTGGCGCATCCTCTTCCTGGCGCCGCTGCTGGCGCTGCCGCTGGTGCTGTTCTGCGCCCGCCGGTTGCCCGAGAGCAGGCGCTTCGCACCGCAGCCGGCTGAAGCCCCGCCGAGCGGGCACCCCGGAGACGCCGAGCGCCGGCGCCGCCGGGCCAAGCGCATGTTCCTTCTGGGTTGCGGGGCGCTCGGGGTCAGCCTGTTCGCAGCGCCCGCCTCGCAGTTCCTGAACGAGTTCCTGCGCAGCCAGCGGTCGTTCTCCGCCGGCAACATCAGCGTCTTCCAGCTCTCCATCAACACGCCGGCGGCGATCGGCGTGCTCATCGGCGGCCGCTTCTCCGACATCCGGGGGCGGCGGCGGATCGGCGCCCTGGGGCTCGCCGCCGGTGCGGCCTTCACCGTGTTCCGCTACGTGGCGGACGGCTGGCCGATGTGGATGTGGGGCGTTCTGGCCGGCATCTTCGGCGCCGCCAGCGTTCCGATCATGGGCGCCTTCGGGGGAGAGCTGTTCGGCACCTCCAACCGTGCCGGCTCCAATGGTCTGATCACGACGATGGGCGTGATCGGCTCGGTGATCGGCCTGCAGATCGTGGGCCGCTTCACCGACGCCGGCGGCGAGTTCGGGCACGTCTTCGCCATGATCGCCGGAGCGCCACTGGTGGTGGCGTTGCTGATCCTGTTCGCCTTCCCCGAGACGGCTTGGCGCGAGTTGGAGGACCTGAACCCCGAGGACCTCCGGCCCGAGGACCGGGCCGCCCGCCCCCCGCCGCCGGGCTGAGCCCGCTAGCCCCCCGGCGCCGCCAGCCAGGCGCGCACCGCGGCGACGACCGCCTCGTCGTCGGCCGGGCAGGTGTCGTGGCCCCGGCCGGGGAGCCACACATGGGTGACCTCACCGGCGATGGCGGCGGTGTGGGTGGCGAACTCCTCGGGCGTGCCGAACGGGTCGCGGTCCCCGCTCACGAAGAGGCAGGGCACCGCCAGGCGGCCGAAGTGGGCCACCCGCAGGTTGTCGGGCCGGCGGGGCGGGTGCAGCGGGTAGCTCAGCAGCACGAGACCGGCGGCGGGGAGGCCGTCGGCGATCGCCAGCGAGCAGACGCGCCCGCCCATGGAGCGCCCGCCCAGCACGAGGCTCGCCGGATCGATGGACTCCTCGGCGCACATGGCCTTCGCCTGCTCCGCGATGTGTGGCACCAGCCGTTCGGCCCGCGGCGGTGGCCCCCGGCGGCCGCCGCTGCGGTGGGGAAACTCCAGGCGGCGCACCGGCAGCGGGGCCAGCGCACGCTCGAGGGCGACCAGCGTGTGATGGTCGGGGTCGCCACCGGCGCCGGGTGCCAGCAGCAGGCCCCCGGCGGCACGCACGGCTGCGCTCACGACAGCAGGATCCGCCGCGCCTCCACGAGGTCGCTGATCCGTGCGCCGGCCTCGCCGTCGGCGCCGCCGGTGTCGGGATGCGCGGTGGCCACCAGGCGACGGAAGCGCTTCTGCACGTCGGCTGCGACGAGCCCGTCGAGCGTTTCCAACTCCAGGATCCCCAGAGCCCAGGTTCTGTCCTCGGGCACCCGCGCCGGCGCCGCTCGATGGCCGTCCAGGAAGCGCAACAGCTCGCCGTCGGTGCCGCCGGGCCAGGTGAAGGCCCGGCGGACGGTGCTCAGAACCTCGTGGCGCGGACCGTGGGGCAGTCGCCGGGCGGCGTACACGGCCCCCAGCACGTACTGCGCCGCCGAACCGCCCCGGTCGCTGAACTCGAAGGACGGCCGGCCGCTGCTCAGGCGCACGAGACGGTGCCGGCTGCGGGTCAGTCCGATCCTGTCCTCCTGCAACCGGTGACGCAGGCGGGGCTGGCGGATGCGCTCGCCGCGGGCGATCTGGCCGATCAGCAGGTGCAGGTCGTCGAGGGAGTCCTCGTCCAGCCCCTCGAGGTGCCGGCCCACGACGCCAGCGAGAAGCACCGCGCCGGGGCGCAGCGGGGGATCCAGAGGCAGCTTGCTGTCGCCGACCGCCACCCGCCGGGTGGGCACCACCGCCCGCGAGTGGAACGTCACCAACTCGGCCAGGATCACCGCCCCAAGCTAACCGGCGAACCCGCGCACACCGTCGGGGGGCTTCCGATGCGCATCGACGGCGACCGGGTGCCCGACTGGCAGGCCTGATCGGAGATCGACATGACGCTCACTCCCGGTTCCGCCGCTCGCACCCTGGAGCAGGCCGAGCGGCAGCGGGTCCGCTCCGACGCCCTGCTCGACTGACCCCGGCGTCCCCGCCGCCGGAGGCTCCGGCGGTTCCCTAGACGAAGTTGTGCAGGACGTCGCGGGTGGTGGCTGCGGCGGTGGCGATCTCGTCCTGCGTGGCGTCGCTGTCCGCGATGTCCACAAGCGCCTCCACCTGGTTCAGCACGGCCCGCCAGGTGCGAGCCTCGAAGCCGAACGGCAGGGCGAGCTGGCGGATCTCCTCGCTGCCGCGGGCCAGGTTGCGGTTGCCCTTGCGGTCACGGGGGTTGCGCTGCAGCCGGTCGCTCGCCACGAACAGCCGGGACAGCACCTCGTGGGCGTCGGCACCGTCGAGCCCCGGCCCGAACTCGCCCGCATCGCCGTCGCCGTCGTCGCCTGCGAGTTTGTCGAAGAGACCTTCCACCCGCGCCTCGTCGGCGGCAGCCACCTGCAAGTCGCCGTCCTCGTCGAATCCGTAGGCGATGCCGGCGGCGTCGAGTGCGCCGGTGAGGCGCCCCACATAGTCGTCGTCGAAGTCGGAGAGTTCGTAGGCCACCCGCGGGGCATCGTCCGGCAGCGCCGGGGCGGCAGCCCGGTCGACGGCCTCCACGAAGGTGTCCACCTGCTCCTCGTCGGCCTCCCGCACCACCAGCACCGCACCCTGCCAGGCGTGCGGCAGGGCGGCACCCACCAGCAGGGTCTCCATCATCGACCGGGACTGCGACGAGTACCCGTGCAGGTCGTACTCCAGTTGGTCCTCGTCGGCCTCGCCCACGTCGCCCACGTCGGCCGGCGGTTCGCTCACCGTGGCGACGCCACACTCCACGCAGGACGCCACCTCGGCCGCGTAACCCGCCCCGCACTGGAAGCACCACACCTGTGGCTCGGAACCGCCCACACCGCTGCTGCACACGACCATGGCTCCATGCTGACACGCCGGGGCCCGTTCCCCAACGCATTCGGGTCCGCCACCGGTCCCCCGCCCCGTCTCCCGGCCCGCCGATCTCCACCGCCACCTTCTCGCTTCTGGCTCACAAGGCGTCCCCGGACAGGCCTGCGGCGGTGGGTAAGGTGCGACCGTGGACTTCCAGCCGGGGCGGAACCTGGCGCTCGAACTCGTGCGGGTCACCGAAGCGGCAGCCATCGGGGCTGCTCGCTGGATGGGGCGGGCCGACAAGAACGGGGCGGACGGGGCGGCCGTGGACGGCATGCGCGCCGCGCTGAGCGACGTGCACATGGACGGCGTCGTCGTGATCGGCGAGGGCGAGAAGGACGAGGCCCCCATGCTCTACAACGGCGAGCGGGTGGGCGACGGAACGTCCCCGCTGTGCGACGTGGCCGTGGATCCCATCGACGGCACGACGCTCGTCTCGCTCGGACGCGGGAACGCCCTGGCGGTGATCGCCGTGTCCAACCGTGGCTCCATGTACGACCCCGGGGCGTGCGTCTACATGAACAAGATCGCCGTCGGCCCCAGCGCGGCGGGGATGATCGACATCGAGGCCTCCCCCACGGAGAACCTGCACCGGGTGGCCGACGCCAAGGGCGAGAAGGTTTCCGACCTGAGCGCCGTGATCCTCGACCGGCCGCGCCACGACGAACTCATCGCCGAGGTGCGCGAGGCGGGAGCCCGCATCCGGCTTATCCCCGACGGCGACGTGGCCGGCGCCATCAGCACCGCCTGGCCCGAATCGGGCGTGGACATCCTCTTCGGCATCGGTGGCACACCCGAGGGCGTCATCTCGGCGGCCGCCCTCAAGTGCATGCGCGGCGACATGCAGGGCAAGCTCTGGCCCCGCGACGACGCCGAGCACGCGGCCGCCGTGGCCGACGGCTACGACCTCGACGCCGTCCTGGGCATCGACGACCTGGTCGCCGGCGACAATTGCTTCTTCGCCGCCACCGGCGTGACCAACGGCGACCTGCTGCGGGGCGTCGACTTCCACGCCTGGGGCCTCTCCACGCAGTCGCTGGTGATGCGCTCACGCTCGGGCACGGTGCGCCTCATCAACACCCGCCACCGCCCCACCGGCAGCGACTCCTACGCCTGAGCGCCCCCACGCCGGCCATCACACAGCCCACGACGCGAGCGTTCGCCGGACTGTCAGGTGCGGGGCCGGTCGGAGAATAGGATTCGCCCGATGGTGTACGCACGGCTGTTCTGGCCGATAAGGGCCCCCCGCGAACCCGCGCCGGAACCGGGCCCGCGCCGATCCTCACCCACCTTCGAGTACTCCGAACCGGGTGCCGTCAGCCGGCGGGCCTCCAACCTGGCGCCGAGCCTCATTCGCGACATCGCCGATGCCGGCATCGGGCAGGCCGACATCATCCCGCTGTGGTTCGGCGAGGGCTGCTGGCCGAGCCCGGACATCGCCGTTGAGGCCGCACGGCGGGCGCTGGCAGACGGAGATCACTTCTACCAGCCCAACAGCGGCAAGCCGGAGTTGCGCGAAGAGATCAGCGCCTACCACCGGCGGACCTACGGCGTCGACATCGATCCCCGCCGCATCACGGTCACGGCCTCGGGAATGCAGGCCCTCGCCCTCGTCGCCCAGGCACTCATCGATCCGGGCGACCGTGCCGTCGTGATCGGCCCGGCCTGGCCCAACATCCGCGAGACGCTGCGCATCAGCGGCGCCTTCGTGGTCGAGCACGCCCTGCACCCCGCCGGCGGTCGCTGGTCGCTCGACGTCGGACGACTCCTCGACGACATCGGCGATCGCACCCGACTGGTCTTCATCAACAGCCCGGCCAACCCGACGGGCTGGACGGCCACGACCGAGGAACTGGACGCGGTCATCGAGCACTGCCGGCGCCATCAGGTCTGGCTCGTCGCCGACGACGCCTACTCGCGGCTCTGCTACGGCCACCCTTACGCCCCCAACGCCCTGACGAGGACCGGACCCGAGGACCTGGTCATCTCGGTCAGCACCTTCTCCAAGGCCTGGTCCATGACCGGCTGGCGCCTCGGCTGGATGGTGGCGCCGGCGAGCCTGGAAGGCCCCCTGGCGATGCTCATCGAATACAACATCGCCGGGGCGCCCGGGTTCGTGCAGGCCGCCGGCATCGCCGTGCTCCGCCACGGCGAGCCCGACGTGGCGTTGCTGCAGCAGCGCCTCGGAGCACTGCGGCCGCTGGTCGGCGAGCATCTCAACGGCGTCCCCGGCGTCCACTACCTGGAACCCGAGGGCGCCTTCTACAGCTTCTTCGGCGTGGACGGCATGACCGACAGCGTGGCGGTGGCCAAGCGCATCCTCGCCAACTGCGGCGTCGGCCTCGCCCCCGGCCTGGCGTTCGGCCCCCACGGCGAGGGACACCTGCGGCTCTGCTTCGCCCAACGCCCCGAGACACTCATCGAAGCCCTCGAACGCCTCGCCGGCTACTTCAATGCCACTGCTGCGGGCCGCTGAGCGGCTACGCCACGAAGCTCGAGGGGCACGCGGCTGAGCCGTGCGGATCCGAGTCCGGGACCCTGCTCGGCTCCCTGGAACAGCGCGGGGGTTGGGGCCGCTACGCCTCCGACTGGCTGCGTCGGCGGAGCCAGCGCACCAGGGCGGCCACCAGAGCGGTCATCACCAGGAACTTCATGACTCCAGTGTGCCACGGGCCGTCGCACGTTCCGGTGGCGCGCCGAGCGCCTCGTCGACCCCGGTAGGTTGCGGCCCGTGAGCATGGGCGGCATCGACCTGGGACCGGTGGGGATCTGGACCGGAATGCTGGACCAGGTGCCGTCGGCGCGTGCGGCCGAATTCGCCGCCGAGGTCGAGGAGCTGGGCTACGGGGCGATCTGGATCCCCGAGGCCGTCGGGCGGGATCCGTTCGTGATGGCCACGCTGCTGCTGGCGGGCACCTCGTCGATCCCCGTCGCCACCGGCATCGCCAACATCTACGCCCGCGACGCCATGACGATGGCCAACGCCCAGCGCACCGTCGCCGAGGCGTTCGAGGGCCGCTTCCTGCTGGGTCTCGGCGTCAGCCATGCGCACCTGGTGGCAGGCCTGCGCAAACACGACTACTCGCGCCCTCTCAGCTACATGCGCGAGTACCTGGAACGCATGCACAAGGCGGTGTTCTTCGCCCACGGGCCCGAGGACCTGCCCGAGATGGTGCTGGCCGCCCTCGGGCCGAAGATGCTGCAGCTGTCGGCGACCGCCACCGCCGGCGCGCACCCCTACTTCGTGCCTCCCGCCCACACCGCAGTGGCGCGGGAGACCATGGGGCCCGACGCGGCGCTCTATCCCGAGCAGATGGTCATCCTCGACACCGACCCCGCTTCGGCCCGTGAGTTGGCGCGCAAGAGCATGGCCATCTACCTCGGCCTGCCGAACTACACGAACAACCTGCTGCGTCTCGGCTTCGAGCAGTCCGACATCGGCGGCGGGCCGGGTGGCGGGCCGTCGGACCGCCTCGTCGACGCCGTCGTCGTCTGGGGCACGCCGGAGCAGATCGAAGCCCGAGTCCGGGAACACCTCGACGCCGGCGCCGACCATGTGGGCGTGCAGGTCCTGGCGGAGGATCCCGACACCACGGCCGAAGGCTGGAGGATTCTGGCCCCGGTCCTGCTGGCCTGACGCCCGCCGCCGGTGGCGGTGAGCGACGCCGACGTGGAGGCCCTGCGCTCGACCGGCTTCTCCGATCGTGACATCCTCGACATCGTCGAGGTGGTCGCCTACTACGCATACGCCGACCGCATCGCCGACGGCCTCGGCATCGAGACCGAAACCTGGATCCCCGACTGACCCGTCCGGCGGGCGCCTCGCCGCCAGGGCCGTTGGCGGGGCCGTGTAGTGTCGGCGCGCGGACGGGTCTGCGGCTGAGCCGGGAGGTCGGTTGGTGTTCCGCCTGAAGGCTCTCGATCACGTGGTTCTGCGGGTGGCCGACGTGGAGACCTGCCAGCGGTTCTACGAGGAGGTGCTCGGCTGCACCCTGGAGGCGGCCCGTACCGAGCTCGGCCTCTACCACCTGCGGGCCGGTGACTTCCTCATCGACCTGGTGGACACCGCCGGCCCACTCGGCGTCTCCGGAGGTCCGGCGCCCGGGTCCACGGGCCACAACGTCGACCACGTCTGCATCCGCATCGAGCCGTTCGACGAGGCCGAGGTCCGCCGCCACCTCGCCGACCACGGAATCGAGACCGGCGACCTGGCCAACAATTGGGGCGCCGACGGGCGGGGGCCCTCGCTGTACATCCAGGACCCCGCAGGGAACACCATCGAACTGAAGGGCCCCCCAACCGAGCCCTACGACCCCGCCGCCGGCTTCATCCCTTAGCCGCGCGTACCCTGGCGGTCCGAGGCCGCGACTGGCCGCGTACGATCATCGTCAGCGACGCCACCACCAGCGCCATGGCGAGCATCTGCCACACGGAGAGCGCCTCGTCGAAGATCAGCCAGGCCAGCGCCGAGGCCACCACGGGCGTGAGCAGCGACAGCGTCGACGCCAGCCACAGGGGCACGTGCTGCAGCGACCAGTTCATGGCGTTGTGGCCGAGGATCCCCATGCCGAACGCCAGCACCGCCAGCCACATCCATTCCTCACCGGCGGGCCACGACAGGTCCTGGCCGGCCAGCGCCGCCAGCGGCAGGCTGAGCACCCCCACATAGATCGCCACGCACACCGTGTACTCCTGCGTCGACACCCTCGTCTGGGCGCGCCGCGTGGCGAAGAAGTAGAACGCCCAGCCCAGCAGCGCGCCGACCGCGGCCAGGTCGCCGCCGAGCGACCAGTTCTCGCTGCCGGCCGATCCCAGCGCCACCACCGCCACGCCGCCCATCGCCAGCACCGCGAAACCGATGTCCCGCCGGCGCATGCGCTCCCCGAAGAGCAGCCTCGACGCCACCGACACGACCACGACGTGCAGGGCGGCCATGATCGTGACGTTGGCGATGGTCGTGTGCTGCACGGCGACGATGAACAGGCCCGTCACCGCCCCCAGCGAGAGGCCGCCCCACAGGGAATGCCGCATGCCCGCCCAGGTGACGGGCGTCCGCCGCATCCCGAGCACCAGCGCCATCACGACCGCATACAGCAGGTACCGGTAGGCCATCAGGGCCAGCGCGCCCATGTCGAGGAACCGCACGATGATCCCCGACGAGCCCCACGCCGTCACCGCCACGGTCCCCGCAGCGATCCCCAGCGACAGGTCGCTGCGGCTCTTCACGGCCGTCGCACCCCCCGCCACCAGCGGCGTCTCGCTCACGACCGAACTCTACGGGCGACGCCGACGCTGAGGAGCGGATCGGACCCACCCGGATCCGTGGCCTCGACGCCCGACTCGCTGAGGTGACCCGGACCCAATCCGGCGACCGCTTCGGCTCGCTCGTAAAGTGCAGCGCGGGTCGTCCCGCCGGATTGGGGCGGGAGCGAGCGACCGGAGGGCACTGTGGACACAAGCGCCGCTTCTGGACGTGAACCGCCGATGGCGAACACCTACTGGGTTGTCCCGGGCCGGTTCCTGGCGGGGGAGTATCCGGGCGCCACGAACCGCCGGCAGGCTGCCGACAGGGTGCGGACCCTGCTGCGGGCGGGCATCGACCACTTCTTCGACCTGACCCAGCCTCGCGACAGATTGGAGCCGTACGCCGAGATCGCGGCACGGGAAGCCGACCGGCTGAACACGACTGTCACCCACGCGCGGCATCCGATCCGCGACATGGACGTGCCGCGCAATCCGCAGGACATGACCGACGTCCTCGACGCCATCGACGAGGCCCTGGAGGACGGCAGGAACGTCTACGTGCACTGCTGGGGCGGCATCGGCCGCACGGGAACCGTGGTGGGTTGCTGGCTGGTGCGCCACGGCATGACCGGTGCGGAGGCGCTGACCCAGATCGCCGAATGGTGGCAGGGAGTGGAGAAGTCGTATTACCACCCCCGCTCGCCGCAGACGCACGAGCAGCGCGCCTACATCCGCTACTGGGCCGGACCGTGACCGGAGGCACCCAGGTCACGGTCCGGGACCGGTTCCGGGGCTGCCTGCTGGGCTTGGCGGCGGGTGATGCGCTCGGCACCACGCTGGAGTTCCGGCCGCCCGGCAGCTTCGAGCCGATTACCGACATGGTCGGCGGCGGGCCGTTCGACCTGCAGCCCGGCCAGTGGACCGACGACACCTCGATGGCCCTGTGCCTGGCGACGAGCCTGCTCGAGTGCGACGGCTTCGACCCCGAGGATCAGATGCAGCGCTACCTGCGCTGGGTGGGCGAGGGCTACCTGTCCTCGACGGGGACGTGCTTCGACTTCGGCGGGACCGTGGCCCGGGCGTTGGCGAAGTTCATCCGCTACCACGACCCTTACTCCGGCTCGACCGACCCCGACACCGCCGGCAACGGCTCGCTGATGCGGCTGGCGCCGGTGCCGATGCACTTTGCAGCCGACGCCGCAGAAGCCATCGCCAAGGCCGCGGACAGTTCCCGCACCACCCATGCGGCGCATGAGGCGGTCGACGCCTGCCGCTACTACGCCGGACTGCTGGTGGGCGCCCTCCGGGGCGTCGACAAGGACACCCTGCTGTCCCCCCGGTATTGCCCCATCGAGGGGTTCTGGGAGCGCGATCCGCTGGTGCACGAGATCGACCGCGTCGCCGCCGGCTCGTTCAAGTTCCTAGACCCGCCGGACATCAGGGGCACCGGCTACGTCGTCGACGCCCTCGAGGCCGCCCTGTGGGCCTTCCACCACTCCGGCGACTTCCGCGACGGCGCGCTGCTGGCGGTGAACCTGGGCGACGACGCCGACACGACCGGCGCCATATACGGCCAGATCGCCGGCGCCCACTACGGCGCCGAGGCGATCCCGGCTGACTGGCGGGCCAAGCTCACCATGCTCACCGAGATCACGGCCCTGGCCGACGGCCTCCACGACCGAGCCGCCCCGGCGGAGGATTGCAGCAAGGGGCGGTAGCGCCGCTGCGCAGCCGCTGGGAACGGACGCGAGCGCCGCTGCGAGGATGATCAAAATCGCTCCCCCAGAGCCGAGTCGCCCGGGTGGGCGAACGCTTCGCCGGCGGTTGCCCGAGCAGTATCCGACCGTACTGGTGGCGGGCAACGAAGACCAGTACGCCCAGTGCGGCCAGGTCCGGGCGTCGAGACAGCTGGGCTCGGTGCGATCGACCTCAGGGGCCGAGGGTCGTGATCGGCACGACGCTGACCCCGTCCGGCCGGGTGTAGCCGTAGCCGACGGCGGTGATGACCACCAGGGCGCCGCGCCGCTCGAGGCGCTCGTCGTGCAGCTTGGCGGCCAGGCGCAGCAGCGAGCTCGCAGCGGTGTCGATCGCCTCGGTGCCGCCGAGCTTGATCTCGGCGGCCAGCCAGCGCCCGTCGGGGCACTCGACGACCGCGTCGACCTCCTGCCCCGCGGCGTCGCGCAGGTGGTGGACGCGCCCGCCCAGCGGCTGGGCCAGGACGCGCAGGTCGCGCACCACGAGCGACTCGAACAGCACGCCGAGCGTTGCCGGCTCGGAGACGAGACGGTCCGGGTCGGCGCCCAGGGCGGCCGCCGCCAGCGACGGGTCGGCGAGATGCCGCTTGGGCGACCGGCGCAGCGCCGCTCGCGAGTGCAGGCGCACCGACCAGGCGGGCTGTTCCTCCAGCACGAACAGGCGCCGCAGCGCCGCGGTGTAGGCCCGCACGCTGTGGCGATGCAGGGGTTCGGGCTCGACGTCGGCGGCCAGCGTGGTGTCGCGTGCCTCGGTGGCCGTGTTCCGGGCCAAGGACCGCAGCAGCCTCTCGATGCCGTCGGGGTTGCGGGAAGCGGCGCCCTCGAGCCGGTCCACGTCGGTGCGGGCGACCTCGGCGAGGTAGCCCCGCAGGTTCTCCTGCACCTCGCCGAGCGGCAGATCGAGTTGTCCCGGCCATCCCCCGCGGCAGATCAGCGCGGCGACGTCGGCCAGCCCGCCAGCAGGGCGCGCCGCGCTGGCAGGTTCTCTGTCGAGCAAACCGGCGAGTGACACCTCCCCGGAGGAGTCACCCGACTCGTAGAGCGTCATGGGGCGCATCCGGATCCGGCGCACCCGGCCGGCGCCCGTGTGTCGGGTGACGTCGTCGGCAGGCTGGGCAGAGCCGGCCAGGATGAACAGCCCGCGCCGGCTAGTCGCATCGCAAGCGTGGCGCACGTGGTTCCAGACCATCGGCACCATCTGCCACTCATCGAGCAGGCGAGGCCGAGCGCCACCGAGCAGCGCCGCCGGCTCAATGGCGCCGAGCGTGCGGACGTCAATGTCGGTGTCCAGCCGGACCGCGCTGGCGGCGAAGCGCAGGCCCGTCCAAGTCTTCCCGCAGGCCCGGGGTCCTTCGATCACCACACACCCCGCAGCCCGCAACCCCCGCTGCATCTCACCGTCGACCACCCGAGGCCGGTAGCCCGTAGGGACCAACGTCCCCCCATCACCGCCAAGCTGCTCCGCCACGTCCCTTCCCGTCTTCCCGTTCACCTCTTCCCGTTCACCTCTTCCCGTTCACCTCTCTGTTATACAATCTAACAGTCAAATGATATCCATATTAACACTAATCCGCTATACACTTCATGGTGGCAGGGCGGACAGTCCGGGCCGACACGGGGAGAACCGATTTGTCCACTGCTGCAGAGTGCCTTCGACGCTGCTGCGATCATGGACGATCAATCCCCGCTGCTGCTGGCCGCCGCGACTCATGCGATCTACGAAGTCATCGAACTTCTTCGTCACGAGTTCGTACGCTCGCAGGTTCCGACGGCCCGAATCGCGTTCTAGGACCGCCCCGATGAGACGCCACGGTAGGGCAGGATTGACGGGGGCGTAGCCAGCCAGTGCACCGTAGGCGCCAAAGAGGATCCGGAGCCGATCGGACCGCCCGACGTTCGACCACTGCTTGGTACCGAATCGCAGTTCAGAGGCGTGAAGCTCGAACTCGGTGTGGTCGTGGCCGAGAGGATGGAGCTTGTTGAACAGGAACGAGTCAAGACGCTGCTGCAGGTGCCACGCGTCCTCCTCGTGGATGATGATTCCGCCCACGACGAGCACCGGACTGCCGCCGTGCGTTCCAGACTCATCAATGAAGCACAGGTACAACAATCCTTCTATCGCGTTCGTGCCCCGCCGAAGCGGGGCACGTTCTGCGAGTTAGCAGAGGAGCAAGCTCACGGCACCGAATACTTCGGTCCTCTCCAATGAAACCATCCTACACACGGGGGCCGGCACGAAACAAGCCAGACGCCGGCATGTGCCCGGCCTCGCGCTCCGTCGCATTGACCGGTCGGACCCAGCACTACTCCAGCACGACCGACCAGGGACCTCGCGCGCTCCACCGCCGTCTCGAAGATGCAGATGGACCGGGGCCGACGCTCAGTGGCCGAGCAGCATCCGGAGCACGTCGGTGACGCGGCTCCCCTCGATGTCGATCATCCCAAGTCGGTGGACGAGCCGGATACAGACCCAAGACGTAGCACGAGTCTCGGGGCGACCGGAGTTCTGCGCGGTCTAGCGTCATTTTTCGGCTATTATTGACAGAATGTTGTACGCGCGGCTGGCCGAGCTTCCCGATCAGAGCTTCTTCCTGCTCGGCATGCGGGGCGTCGGCAAGAGCATGTGGATCCGCCAGGCGCTGCCCGCGGCGCGACGGTTCGACCTGCTCGACGAGGCCTTGTTCACCGATCTGCTGGCCGACCCGGCGCTGTTCGGGCGGCTGGCGTCGAGCGCCGAGCCCGGCGACTGGGTGGTGGTGGACGAGGTGCAGCGCATACCCGGCCTGCTCAACGAGGTGCACCGGCTCATCTCCGAGCGCGGCGTGCGCTTCGCGCTGCTGGGCTCCAGTGCACGCAAGCTCAAGACTGCTGGCACCAACCTGCTCGCCGGACGGGCGCTGCGCAAGACGATGCACCCCCTGACGGCGGCGGAACTCGCCGACGACTTCGGCCTCGACGAGGCGCTGCGCTTCGGCACCATGCCGCTCGTGTGGACCGCTGCGGACCGCCGCGCGGTCCTCGAGAGCTACGCACAGCTGTACCTGCGGGAGGAGATCCGAGCCGAGGCGGCCGTGCGCAACCTCGGCAGCTTCGTGCGGTTCCTGCCGACCGCCGCGCTGATGCACGCCCAGACCGTCAACGCGGCGTCGCTGGCGCGCGACGCGGGGATCGCCCGCTCCACGGTCAACGGCTACCTCGAGATCCTCTCCGACACACTGCTCACCACTCAGCTCCCGGCCTTCGAGGCGCGGCTGCGTGTGCGGGAGCGACGCCGCCCCAAGCTGTACTGGGCCGACCCGGGCGTGGTGCGAGCGGTCAAACGCCAACTCGGCCCCGTCACCGCCGAGGAGCGCGGCCCGCTGCTGGAGGGCTGGGTGCTGGGCAACCTCCGCGCCCACAACGAGGCTCGGCGCCTCTACGACGACATCGGCTACTGGGCCGCCACCGAATCGCCCACCGAAGTCGACTTCGTCCTCACCCGCGACCGCGAACACCTCGCCATCGAGGTCAAAGCCGCCGAGCACTACAACACCACCATGCTCAAGGGGCTGCGCGCCATCGCCGACCTGCCCGGACTGGCCCGACGCATCCTCACCTACCGGGGACGGCACTCGTTCCGGACAGAAGACGGCATCGACATCTGGCCCCTCGACGACCTTCACCAAGCCCTCCAGACCAACCAACTCTGGCCCTGACCACGTAAACGCCGGGCAGAACGGGTTGCTGCTGTTGACTGCGCACCGGCCAAGGGACTGGAGTCCGACCTGGTGGTCATGCTGGACCGAAGCTGGGACCGCATCAACCGAAACGAGGATCCCGACGCCCGCGGCGCCTCTATGGCATAGATTACTTATCTATTGAAGTCCATGATTACTTTGATAATATCGGCTGTGTGATTTACGCCACCCCACCCTTGGGGGACATCGACGAGAGCGTGCTGGCCATGATCGGCGCTCTGCGAGAGGACCTGCGGTTCTTCCTGCACGAACCGCGACGCTGGACGGGCTCGCTGCGGCGAGCGGAATTCGCCCGGGCAGCGCGCGGGTCGCTCTCCATCGAGGGCTACCACACGAGCGTTGAGAGCGCCGCCGCGATCATCGACGGTGAGGAACCCGCCGAGGTGAGCGACGAGACGCGCCACGCCATCGCCGGCTACCGCGAGGCCAGCGGCCCGCCGGGCTCCTCGTCCAAGTCGAGGACGTCCGCCTAGCCTAGGCCAACGATCGACTTGCAGACGCGCGCAGGGCTCTCCTCCACCGAGGGCTCCTTCGCTCCACGGAACCCTCGCTAGTCCTCTCCGACTGAGCGTCTATAATGACCACGCGCGTTGCTAGAGCGCGGCACGTGAGTGCATAGCGACAGGTCATCTATCGAACACAGACCGGTCGTGATCTAGTCTCGACAATACGAAGGGTCGTAGCACCATGGCATCTCTATACCTTAATCGACTCTCACCAGATGAGCGCCAGAGTCTAGTTCGATGTCTGCGCGAAGCTCAGGGAGGCAATTGCTTCATCTGTGCAGAGACGATTGATTTAGCGCTCCATGCCCCTAGTCTTGACATTGACCACATCGAGCCAACCACTGCTGGTGGCAAAGACGGGCCGGAGAATTTCGCCCTGACTCACGAATCCTGCAACCGATCGAAGCAGGCAAGCAACTTGCGAGTAGCTCGAGTGCTGGTTAGCTTCGAACGAATAGCACGTCGTCTCACGGATCAGAACCGATCTCCACATCTGGGGGACATACTTGACTCCTATGGCGGTAGCAAATACAGGCTACGGGTGACCGTAAAGGACGACACATTACAAACGACATTGCCCGAGATCGGTCGGACCGAGGTCACCTCGACCCCGATTCATAAGGACAAGATTTCTGGCTTCCGATCTGCATTTGTTGAACTGCCAATTGAATATCTGCATCACGATGATCACATCAATCCAAGAGCAATCGGCACGAATCTCCGGAAGTTAGTAGTCGAGTTCCACAAGAAACTTCCGCAACTTCATATTTCTCTTGGTTGGATAAGTATCTCTCAGAATGGTGACACCATGGTCAAGATTTTCGATGGACAACACAAAGCCGCTGCACAGGTTCTTCTCGGCGCACGAAGTTTACCCGTAAGGATATTTGTCAATCCAGATACGGATGTGCTGTTGACTGCCAACACAAACGCTGGTACGACACTTCGACAGGTTGCGTTCGATAAGTCGGTTCAACGGAGTCTTGGGAGCTCAATCCTTAGTCACAGGATTAACAGATATCGAGAGGAACGCCACCTGTCGGATGATGACGAGAGTTTTTCAGAGAGGGATCTTGTGAATCATTTCAAGGGCGAGGCCCGAGAAATGAAGCGATACGTCCTGGATCGTGTGCGCGATGGCATTACAACGCATCCCGAGAACAGACTCCGAGATTACATCGAGTACGGGGGTCGCAGAACCGGTAAACCACTGAGCTACAGTACGGTGGAAAAGACATTTTATCAGTTCTTCATTCACCGAGACTTACTTATCACTCCATTCAACTACCAGTTCCAAGAAGGAACCAACCCTCGCCAGCTCGAGATAGAACAAACTGTCCGACTGATGAATATCATTGCAGACAAAGCATATATTGGTCATTTCGATCCGGTTCGAGGCACGAGCCGTATAGAGTACGATGTCCAGCACGGGAAAGACATCGACGAGCCCCACCTTAGAGCATTCCGCCTGTCGAAAGAAGAGATTGTGCACAACTGGGTACGATTGCTGCGCCAACTTATCTATCAGTACTTCGTCATGACTGGAAGGCCGATTGACGATACAAAATTATTTCAGCAGCTAATTCCTGACGCTTGTTGGAAGAACATCAAGAACTTCATTGACGCCTTGCTTGGTCTCTCAATTTGGATTAATAGAGACCTATCGATCTCTGCCTTTGGTGGAAAACGGACATTTGATTACTGGAAGTCGATTTTCGAGAGTGGTAAGACTCCTGACGGAGCCGTCATTATGCCCACCGGCCTCAACCTATTGGAGATGATTAAGGATATCGATTAGAGTCGAAAGGCAAAGACGCTACTCGACCGCAGCTGTTCGGATCTCCCCCAGATCCAGTGGGCACCGGATCCGCCGGGGATCTCGGTCAGTAGATGGCAAGGGCCACCGGAGCAATGGTCCGAGTTTCTTATGGTGCCGCGATCTCAGCGACAGAGATGACCATCTGTACAGTCGCTCAGTGGCGTAGCAACGTCCGGAGTACAGGGGCAACTGGAGTTCTGCACGATTTGCCGTCAGGTTTCGGCGATTGCTGACAAGAGATCCTCGAGATCTACACAACTACGGCTAGGTTCGGGCGTCGAGACAGTCGGGCTCGGTGCGTCCGGTCGCCCAGTGCAGGATCTTGCGGTCGGAGGTGACGAGTTGGCGGCGCGCAACGATGGCGGTCGCCGCGATCATCTGATCGGCGGGATCGGCGTGGAACCCCTCTCTGCTCTCGAGCGCGGCGGCGAGGAGTGCCATCTCCGCGGTGACGGGAATCTCGCGGACACCACGGTCGGTCAGCTCGCGGTGCCACAGTTCGGGGGCGCGGCGCAGGTCGATCCTGCCGTCCTCATGCAGCCGGGCGACCTCGAGCATCGAGACGGCGGAGAACGACAGCGAGCCCCCTTCGTCCGCCTCCTCGATCATCGCCCTGGTCCGGGGGCCGAGATACCCGCTTCCCTGGGACATCCACAGCAGGACGCCGGTGTCCAGGATGAGAGCCGGGCTCACCCCTCGTCGCCGCGCGGATCGCCGCTCAGCACCTCATCGGGATCGGAGAGCACCTGCCAACGCCCGGGTGGGATCGCTGGCTCCTCGGGGTCCCACGCGATCCGGATGTCGTCGCTCCACCCGATGACGCTCGCGGTGGACTGCTCCACGTAAGGCACGACCGCGGCGACAGGCCGGCCGTGCTTGGTCACGATCAGCTTCTCACCAGTGGCCCGCACCTCGTCCACGAGCCGCAGGCACTGGTCACGGAACTGCGCAGCCGGAATGGTCCTGCTCGATGAGTCCACCCTATCCCTCCAATCTGTACAGAAAACCCTAGCCACTTATCGATCGTTCCTCAACACGGCCCCGATGAGCCGCGCGCCCCGTCGCGACGCAGCATTGAGGCGCGGCTGCGTGTGCGGGAGCGACGCCGCCCCAAGACGGCACTCGTTCTGGACAGAGGACGGCATCGACAGCTGGACCCTCGACGACCTGCACGAATCCCTCCGACCAACCAACTCTGGCCCTGATCACGTAAGCGCCGCCCGCGGGACGTGTTCCATATAGATAACTTATCAATTGCAGGCCATGATTACTTTGATAATATCGGCTGTGTGATTTACGCCACCCCACCCTTGGGGGACATCGACGAGAGCGTGCTGGCCATGATCGGCGCTCTGCGAGAGGACCTGCGGTTCTTCCTGCACGAACCGCGACGCTGGACGGGCTCGCTGCGGCGAGCGGAATTCGCCCGGGCAGCGCGCGGGTCGCTCTCCATCGAGGGCTACCACACGAGCGTTGAGAGCGCCGCCGCGATCATCGACGGTGAGGAACCCGCCGAGGTGAGCGACGAGACGCGCCACGCCGTCGCCGGCTACCGCGAGGCCATGAACTGCGTCCTGCAGCTCGCCCCCGGCGCGCCCGACATCAACGTCTCGCTCCTGCTGTCGCTGCATTTCATGATGATGCGGTACGACTTCAGCAAGCATCCCGGCCGCTGGCGGCCGGGCGCCGTGTGGGTGACCAGTAGCAACGGCGAAGTTGTGTACGAGGCACCTGATCGTGAACTCGTGGAGCCGCTGGTGGACGAGGCGCTGGCGCAGATCGCCCACAGCGAAGGGCCGGCGCCGGTGACCGCGGCCATGGCGCATCTGAACCTCACGCTCATCCACCCGTTCAGTGACGGCAACGGCCGCATGGCGCGCTGCCTGCAGACGCTCGTGCTCGCCGCCGCCGCCGAGGGGGCGTCGGAGTTCGTGAGCATTGAGGAGTACCTCGGCGCCAACACCGCCGCTTACTACGCCGTGCTCACCGAGGTCGCCCGAGGCACCTGGTCGCCACAGAACAGCGCCCTTCCCTGGATCAGGTTCTGTCTCACGGCCCACTACCGCCAGGCGCGCACTGTGCTGCGGCGCATCAGGGAACTCGAGGCGCTCTGGGACGCCTGCGAGCAGATCGCCCGCCGCCACAGGCTGGCGCCCCGCACCGTGGGCGCCCTCGTCGATGCGGCCCGCGGCTGGCACCTGCGCCGGTCGCTGTACGTGGCCATCACCAAGGCCACAGCGGGCGAGACCATCAGCGACGCAGTGGCGACCAGCGACTTGGCGGCGATGGCACGAGCCGGGTTGCTGAATCCCGTCGGGGAGAAGCGAGGGCGCTTCTACGCCCCGACCGAGGAATTGACGAACCCGTGGCAGGGCATCCGCAGCCAACGACCGCCCGCAGACGCCGACGATCCCTACGAGACCGCCCGAGCCGGCGTCTCCGCCGAGCCGCGACTACCCGGCCTGGGCTGAACCTGAACGCTGCAAGCAGCGAACGTGCGGCAGCGACGATGCGGGTCTGCCGTCGGCTCGAATTCCGAAGAGCCGCTAGAGAACAGGCGACACCTCGACCCTTTGCCTGGCCACAAGCCGCTCGAGGGCGGCAGGATCGACACTGAGAGACCAGATTCTGCGCCGCATAGCACTGGTGCCTCGCCCGCATGACCGGCCGGACCTCTCGGGTGGGGATTCGCTGGCCGGCATCAACCGCCGTACAGGTCGTCCAAAACCGGGTCGATGGCGGCTCGCAGGCGACCAAGGGTGGGGACAGCCCATTCCTGCGCCTCGGGCCAGAGGCCTTCGTCATTGATTGCGATCGGCTTGGGGAAGTAGGAGCTCACACGCGAGGCTCGCCGCTTCTCGAGCGGAGACCATTCCAACGCTTCGCCGAACGCTTCCTCGATCTCATCGCGACGCGATTCGAGGTACGAGTACACATCGGCGGTTCTGTCCGCTTCACCAGTGTCGACATACGCTTCGACACGCAGGCGTCGAGTGCCTTCGAGTCTGCAAAACGCAACGGTGAAACTGACATCCCGCCGCGACTTGAAAGTCATCCAATGTTCTTTCGATGGCTGGCCTCGCCCAGCCCAGTCCATCCTGTCCTCACGGAAGCGCGACTGGACTCCAGCCCAGAACCGACGATGCAGCTGATCGCGCTCGCTGTCTTCGCGGTCCGGACTTTCGCGGACGCTCTTGGACCAGTTGTCGGGCTGCACGTAGACGCGAAGCCGCGGCGCAGGAATCGACTCACCGATGCGCCAGACCTCCAAGCCGAGTCCGAAGAACCCGCAGTCCTCTTTCGAGATCGAGTTGAGCCAATTGAGAGCAGAACGGTGCTCGAGGCGTAAGTCCTCTGTCAACAGCACCGCATAGTGTGCGCCAAGGCCTGCTGCGTAGGTGATGAGCTTGCCGATGTGATCGTGGTCGGTCGAGCCGTACATGTTCTCCACCACAACGAGAGTGCCTGAAGGGACGCGTCGGAGCACCAAGTCTGCGCTGTAGCTCCCGACGGAGACTTCCTGGCCTTCAAGCTCAAGATCCATCTCGAGCGCGTCGCTCACCAACTCGACGTTCTCCGCAAGCCAGGGCGTGAAGTCGCCAGCCTCCTTCGGCCAAACACTGCGGACGGAAACCTGCTCGAGCGTTCCGATTTCGGTCTTGGTCATGGGACTCCCTTCCGTCTCGACCCGAACTTCGATCGAGACAACATCGTTGGCTTCACCACCTCGGCGATCGACCGCGGGCGAATGCCGCCAGTCTGGTCCGGGAGTGTGACAGAACCATCGCTGGGTGCCCGCTAGCATCGACTGCTGTTGATGGCTCGCCCGTTGGCGAGCCGCGGGGGCCCGGTTCTTGGGGCCCCCGCTCCAGTTGGAGGAACTACCGCGCGCAACGTGATCCGAGATGGGCCGGCCGAACGTGTCGAGCGACGCCGCCGCGATTCGGAGTCCCAGGCAATGCTGCAGCGAAACCTCCATCTCCATCAGAGACTCCTGAACATGTTGGCCGACGCCTGAGGTGACATCCCCCGAACTTGGCGGCGTCTTGCCGGAGACTCGGGCCCAACCGCCGACAGGTTTCGACAAGATGTCGACGTTCGACGTCTCAATGTCTAGGTGTTCTCTGTTCATGTATACACGTACAAGGTACGGTACAATTCAGTCATGCCGCGGAGAGCGTCATCTGATATCGAGAGGGAGGCCGCGGAGGCGCTGGCCGATGCCCTAGCAGGTCTGGGGATCGCGGCGTCCGTCTCCTGTGGCGCGAACGACCGCGGTCTGTCCGGATCCGATTTCACCGTCGAGGTGGCCGGGCGACGATTCGATGCCGAGGTCAAGACAGTCGTCACCGCCGCACATGGCGATCAACTCGCTGAGAGCCTCCGGGGTCGTCGCTGGCCGGTGATCGTGGTGGCGCAGCGCATTGCTTCTGATGCGAAACGGGTGATGCGTCGCCGCGGGGTGAACTTCTTCGACATGAGGGGTGAGTTGCGAATCGTCGACCCACCGCTGATCATCGACACGCGGGTGCCCGCCACCTCGGGCACGCTCTCGGCACCGGTCGGGCCGCTGGAGAGCCAGGTGGCCAAAGAGGTGGCGATTGCGTGTCTTCTCACGCCGGATCAGCGCCACGGTGTCCGCCAACTCGCGCGGCACCTGGCCCGGGCCCCCAGCGCAGTGTCCGCCGCCATGAACGGCCTCCGCTCAGCAGGACTCCTGACCTCTGCGGGCGAACCGATACGCCCGGATCTGTTCCACGAACTGCTGAGCGTGTGGCGGCGCCGCCCCGTGCCGCTGGCCAGCCTCCCCGACCCGACGCCGGGTCGGAGCGCAACCCGGCTCGGCCTCGGCCTCGGGGACATCCACAGCACCACGGGCTGGGCACTGACCGACACGCTCGCAGCGGCCTCGTGGGGTATGCCGATCGTGGCCCGCGGCGACCACCCGCCGGACTTCTACGTCCCCACCCAGGCCGAACTGCGTGCTGCGCAGTCGTTGCTCGGCGGCGTCGTCGATGCCGCCGACCGGGCCTGCACCGTGGCGGTGGCGCCCGTCCGGCTGGTCTGCCGCCAACGCTTCGACCGCTCCGAGGGATCCGAGCGGCGCTGGCCCGTCGTCAGCCACATCGTCGCCGCCCTCGACATCGCCCAAGACAAGGCACGCGGACTCGAAGCGCTG
>JAPOVS010000072.1 GCA_026708055.1 bacterium
ACGACAGCGACAGCATCGAGAAGATGAACGTCATGATCAGCGCCGTGCGCCACGAACCGTCGAGCAGGACCAAGCCGGCCACCGCGCCGACGATTCCCACAACGCCCAGCCCGTTCACGCGGCGGACGGGCCTCGGTGCGCTCCCCAGAGTCTGCTGCACCACCGCACCGCGGCCTGGCAGCGGTGCCGCCCTCACCACGAGCACGATCAATATCAACGCGAGGGGGATGAGCTCGGGCATTCCCGAGCCCGGCAGCCAGTCGTGGGACGCCACGAGGAACTGCATGTCGGATTGGAGCATCCCGATGGCGAGCCCGCCGACCACCGCCGGGATCATGTATTGGAATCTCCCGAGAATGGCCGCAGCCAGCGCGGGGATGATGAAGAGGCTATAAGCCACCGGCACCAGGGGAACGATCGGCGCGATCAGGATGCCGGCGCCGCCAGCCACGGCCGCGCTCAGCATCCAGTTCAGCGCGGCGAGCCGGTCGGGTGACAGCCCCGCAAGGTATGCCCCTCGCTCGGTCTCGGCAGCGGCGCGCGTTGCCAGCCCGAACGGCGTGAAGCGGAACAGCGCCCACAGCAAGACCGCGACCAGCACCACGGTCAGCGCGAACCAGATGCGATCCGACGCCACCCGCACGCCGCCGACCGTCCAGATGTCAGAGGGGAACACGTCGTCCACCGCCACCGGCCGCGTCCCGAGGCGGATGCCCATGATCCCGGTCATAACCACCAACACGCCCACCGACGCCACGGCCTTTGCCACCGCCGGCGCCTTGCGCAGCGGCCGGAAGACCAGCCCGTAGATCAACAGGCCGAGTATGGCCGTCATGGCCAGGGACGCAACGATCGCCAGCGGAAGCGGGAACTCCCAGCCGAGGTCCACTTTGGCCGGCAGACCGGGAATGAGAACAAGGAACTCTCCCTGCCGGAAGAACGCGAACCCATACGAGCCGTACAGCGCAATAGCACTGGTAGCGAAGTTCACGACTCCTGAACTGCGATAGGTAACCACCAACGCAAGCGCTAAAGACGCGAACACCGCGCCGTTGGCCAGCCCAAGCAGCAGAAAGACCAGATGGTCGCTCACTTCAAGACGTCCCCCTCAATCGTCGTCCCTTGTGATGATATTACCACTCCTCGCTCTGAGCCGATTCGACTTCTTGGTGCAACCTCTGAACCCGTGCCACGCGATGGTCATTCGGGCCGAGCAACTCGGCAAGCTGATCTGCGAGCTCAAGCGCATCGAGCGATCCGGCTCTCACCATCTCACCGATGTCCTGCCAATCTTTGCCGCGGTCGAAGAACGACTTGAATACGGCGAGGTCGCGGCAATGCAAGAACGGCAGCGATTCACCAGCAAAGTCGCGCCGCACTATTCGAGTCGCGACCTCTGTGTGAAACGGATCAGAGGTCAAGAAGACATCCAGTGGCACACGGGACCACCACAGCCGCGCTTGGCCTTCATCTGCCAGTCGCCGCCTGGACTGCCCTGACACCTCGATGCCTGCGGGTAGTGCAGCGAGCACGCTCCCGAACTCAGCGGCTGGCACGAACACGTTCAGATCGATGTCGTTGGTAGCTCGAGGCTCCTCGACACACCATGCCAGTGCCAGCGCTCCCCCAAAAGCATGGAGCATCTCGGCGCGTTCTAGCGCTTCGTGCGCTCGCAGTATGAGACCAACGAGATCGACTGGGGGTTCGCGCCGGCTCATCCTCCTGGTTCAGCACGCTGGCTGAACGGTGGAAACTCCAGGTGCTCGCTGTAGCGGGACGGGAGAAACGCCGCGAGATGGAGCAGGGACTCCAGCTTCTCCCCCGGCGAGAGCGGTGCCGTTCCCATGTCGTTGTCCGTCTCGGTGCTCGTCTCAACCATGCGCTGCCACCAAGGCTTGCCGGCTCGATCTGGCGCAGAGCAGGCGGCAGACTCAGACACTCCGCCAGTCTACCCAAAACGCATGCCACATCTTCTGGCTGTTGATAGACGCTCAATTTGCCGTTGGGGCGTGGACGAGGGTTTCTCGGACTGTCGACCGGGCGCGATCGGTGCCGAGCTTGGGAGAAGCCCCCCTCCCTCAATCGTCGTCCCTGTTGTGATGCAGAAGACTACCAAAATGCCCGAGGCTGTAGGCTGCTCAGTCGTTGTCGGTGATGGTGACGGTGGCGGTGGCGCGGCTGACGGGGGCGCCGTGGGCGTCGATGAGGACGGCCTCGAAGGTCTCGTCGCCCTCGGCAGCGCTGTCGTCGAGGACGGATATGTAGAAGTAGCGGTACAGCAGCCTTGAGCCGGCGGCGAACCTCAGCGTGCGGCTGCCCGCGGGGATGCCCCGGTAGTCGGCGCCGTTTTCGGCGGTGCCGTCGCGTGTGGCCACCCTGACGGTGACGGTCTGGTCGGGGGTCTCGCTGAGATACACCATGAACCGCACATAGCGGCCGCTCTCGCTGACCTCCACGTCGCGCACCGACAGGCTCGGCTCCGCAGGAGGCGGCGGCGGGGGCGGGGGCGGCGGGGGCGGGTCGTCGTTGGTTATGGCGGTGTCCACCGGGCCGCCGGCGGCGGCGATGCCGCCCGACAGGCCCTGGCCGGCGGGGGCGCGCTGGCCTGTGGCGAACGCCACTCGCACGGTGCGCTCGTCGGTGTCTGTGTTGGGCACCGCCACCAGCACCAGGGTCGCCGTTTGCGCCCCGGCAGTGAGCACCACCGCCGGGTTCTGGGCGCTGTGGGGGTCGCTGGTGTCCAGCGCGACGTGCTCGTTGAGGCCCTGGCCCTGCTTGAGGGCAAGCGTGTAGTGGGCACCGACGACGGCGCCGGTCACGGCCAACGGCGCGGTGAGGGCCTCGCCGGCGGCCAGCGCCCGCCCCAAGGTCACGGTGACCTCGCGGCTGCCGCCAGCCTCCGCAATCGTGGAGCCGCCGACAGCCGCTGCCAGCACCACCGAGGTGGCGTCGTCGTCGGCCACTGCGACTACGGCTGTGCCCTGGGTGGCCGACACGGTGTAGCCGGTTCCCGCGTTCACGGTGACGGTGATCTCGCCGTCGGGCTCATCGGTGCTGTCGCCGGCGGTGGCTGCGGTGTAGGACTTGCTGCCGCTGGTCGGGACCACGACGGTCTTGGTGCCGGCGGTCACGCCGAAGTCCCCCTGCTGGGCGACCGCCACCGTCACCGACAGCGGCGACGCCGGGGCAGGACTCGCCGTCACAGTGAAGACAGCGCTGCCGCCCTCAGTGATCCCGCCGCCCGCAGTCACGCTCACCTCCGGCGTCGCAGGCGGAGGAGGAGGAGGAGGCGGAGGAGGAGGCGGAGGAGGAGGCGGAGGAGGAGGCGGAGGCGGCGGGGGCGGCGGGGGCGGCGGGGGCGGCGGGGGCGGCGGCGGGGGCGGGGGTGGCGGGTCTAGTGTCGGTGGCGCTGCTCGGCAGGCTTGGAGGC
>JAPOVS010000073.1 GCA_026708055.1 bacterium
CGTTCTCGCCGCTGAATCCGTGGATGACCGTCAAAGTGGGGAGGTCGCTGGGGCCGGCCGGGGGCGGCGGCGGCGGGGGTTCGGGCGGCGGCGGCGGTGGCGGTTCGGGCGGTGGCGGTGGTGGCGGCTCGGGCGGCGGCGGCGGTGGCTCGGGCGGCGGCGGCGGTGGCTCGGACGGCGGTGGCGGCGGGGGCTCGGGCAGCGGCGGAACGGCGGCAGCCTCCTCGCGAGCTTGCCGCGCCGCCTCCGCGGCCTCGGCGGCGACCTGCGCGGCCTCTTCCGCTGCCGCTTGGGCCTCGGCCAAGGCCGCCTCGGCGGCCGCGAGGGCGGCTGCTTCATCGCCGGTGTCGGCCTCCGCCTGCTCGGCAGCGGCCTGCGCGGCCTCGGCTGAGTCTTCTGTCGACGACGGTTCAGGTGCGGGCGCCGATGGCGGGGGTTCGGGTGCGGGCGCCGGTGGCGGGGGTTCGGGTGCGGGCGCCGGTGGCGGGGGTTCGGGTGCGGGCGCCGGTGGCGGGGGTTCGGGTGCGGGCGCCGGTGGCGGGGGTTCGGGTGCGGGCGCCGGTGGCGGGGGTTCGGGTGCGGGCGCCGGTGGTGCGGGTTCGGGTGCGGGCGCCGGGGGTTCCGGCGGCAGGGGCGCCGGCTGCTTGTCCGCCGGTGCCGGTGGAGGAGCCGCGGCGCTCTCGATGGCTGGCGGCGCCGCTGTGGGTGCCGGCGCGGCGGCCTCGGCGGTCGGAGCGGGGGGCGGGGTGCTGACCTGCGCTGGCTCGGTGCCGCTGCAGGCCGCGGCGACCATAGCCGCCAGCGCCACCATCACCACGGCGTGCAGCCCGAGCGCCACGGGAGGATGCCTGTTCACCCTTGCGGTTCGGGTTGCGCCGTGGTCCTTCACAGGTGACGGCACTCTACCGAGGTGGCGCCTGGGATCGTCCGCGGCCGCGGTCCTTCATAGGGACGCGGCCCTGGCGAGCACGTCGGCCGTGTCGATCCCACCGAGGCCCCCCTCGACGTACTCGCCGTCGGGGGAGAACAGCGCCCACGCCGGCTGGGTGGCGACGCCGAGCTGAATCCACGAGTCGAAGGACTCGTCCCAGAGCATCGGGAACGCCGACACTCCCGTGTTCTCCACGAAGGTCTGCGCCAGATCCAGGTCGTCCTGCGTTCCCAGGCCGATGACCATGATCTCGTCTCCGTGATCTCGAGCGAACTGCTCGACGCCGGGTGCCTCCCGGGCGCAGATCGGTCAATGCGGCGCCCAGAACCACGCCAGGATCGGCCGGTCGGCGGGCGCCAGTGAGGACAGCACGAAGCTCTCGCCGCTGACGACGTCTACGACCGTGACCGCGGGAAGATCGTTGGCCGGATCCCGGGGGGCCGGTGCAGGCGCCGGGTCGGCGGGAGGAGCAGCCGGCGGGGTGCTGACCTGTGACGGTTCGCTGTCGGCGCAGGCTGCCGCCGTGACCGTCGCGGCGGCCAGGGCGACGGCGAGAAGCCGGGTCATGCGGGAGGAAACAGACCGGCGGGCGAGGCGGTTCTCGTTCACGACGCCGCCGACCTTAGCGCCGCAGCCGGCAGGTCAGCGGTCGTTACGGCTACGGCTGGATCCAGATGGCCTCGACAGCGGCGACCCGGGGCCCGTCGGGCGACAGGAAGTCGAAGATGGCGCTGATCTGCGCCCGTGGCGGAGTCGGCTGCTCGTCGGTGTCGTCGGTCTCCTCGGGCGGGGTTGGAAGCGCGGGAGGCAGGTCGGACCCCTCGCCCGTACCGGCCTGCGTCGTCGTCGTGGTCGTGGTGGGGATCGGCGGGGGCAGGACCGAACTCTGGACCGCCGAGCGGTAGATCGAGACGTACGCCAGCGAGGCGAAGTCGCCGTGCGGTTCGCCGAGTGGTCCGGGCGTGTTCACCGTGACGGTGGCGCCGTCGCCGCTGCCGTCGATCCACAGCAGGTCGGCCAGCGAGGACGTCGCAGAACCGTCGCGTGGCGACGTCGTGTCCACCGGTATGGACCACCAGTCGCTGACGGACGCCGCGGCGGTCGACACGACGGTGAGATCGCCGACGTCGGCACCCCATCGCAGCACGAGGCCCGCTGGCAGGAGGGCGGACGATTCGAGCCCGGGGCCGGTCGTGAGCCGGCGCGCCAGGTTCTCCATCGCGGCACGCGTCGTGCTGTCGATCGAGAGTGGTTGCGCCACGATCGTCCGGGTCGACACCCAGCCCGTGCTGCCGGCGGCGGTGACGACCTCGGCCCAGGCGTCGCTGCCGCTGCCGGAGCGGCCGGCGGTGAGGCGGGTGCCGTCTCCCAGGACGCCCAGTTCCTCGGCGTCGTCGTCGGGCCCGGCGCGGATCACCGCGCTCACGTCGCCGATCGTGTGGGCGGTCACCTCGCTGGTCCGGCTGGTGTAACCGGCGCCGTCCCGGATGTGGATCCGGCAGGAGCTGCCGGCGAGGGCGCCGAAGGCGGCGCAGTCGCCGTCGAGGCGGTACTCGGCGACGTCGAAGTCGCTGAACTGGAACACGGTGGCGTTGAGTTGCGTGAGGAATTGCTCGGCCGTGATGTCGTCGTCGCCGCCGAACGCGTCGGCAAGGCCGGCCGGGAGATCGATCGTCAACCACCGGTTGCTCGTCATGGTCGTCACCGCCGTGGCGTTGTCGCCGCTGAGCCCCCGGAACCCGGCGCTGCTGTCGGCCTCGTTGGGGCCGCCGAGCAGGATCCCCAGCGCGGTCGGAAGGTTGTTGGCGGCGGCGGCCCGTTGACGCGGCGCCGCGTCGCTCTCACCGCAGGCGAAGTACACGGTTACCAACTCCGATGTGGCGTCGCTGCCGTCGCTCCCGGGCTGCTCCAGGCACGCCGGTGTCTCGGTGGCCGGCGCCTCGGCGGCGACGGCCTCGCCGTCGTCGGGAGTTGTGTCCGTCGCCGGCGCGGGATCGGCCGGAGGTGCCGGCGTGACCGGTGGGGGCGGTGTCGGCGGCGTCGGCGGCGTCGGCGGCGTCGGCGCAGGAGTGGTGGTGATCCGCCCGGAGTCGCTCGCCTGCGGATCGGCCTCGGCAACCGCCGGGGGAGCGGGAGTCGGGGGCTGGGGGGTCGGCGGCGGCTCGGCTACCGTCGGTGCCACCGCGGCCGGATCGGCGGTGCCGGCCACCGGCGCGGTCTCGGTCTGAATCGGCGATGTTGCGCTGGGTCCCGTCACGGAAACCGAGATGACGACGGCGATCGCCGCGCAGGCCGCAGCCGCCAGGACCAGGGCCGGCCGCAGGCGAACTTCGGGCACTCGCAGCACCCGTGGCCGGCGACCCGCTCGACGCTGGATCTCGAAGAGGGCGCCGGGCGACACCTCGACGCCTTCCGCCCGCTGTGCGAAAGCGTCTCGGAGGCGTTCCTCGATGCTCACGACGGCTCCTCCGCCGTGTCCTCTTCGGGCGGCGTCAGTTTCCGCTCCAGGGTTGCCAGACCGCGGCTGGCGTGCGTCTTGACCGATCCCGGGGAGATGCCGAGCGTCTCGGCGATCTCGGCCTCGCTGAGATCCAGGTAGTACCGCAGGGTCAGCACCTCCGACTGCCGTCGCGGCAGGCTGCGAACGGCGTCGATCAGGGCATCGCTCTGCAGCTGCTCGAGCGCGCCGGCCTCGGCGCTCTCGGCGGGGGGCGCCGCCTCGGGTACGACGCGCCGGCGCACCATGCGCCTGCGCATACGCGAGCGTGCCCCGTTCATGACCATGCTGCGCAGGTAGGCGGCCTCCTTGCCCTCCTCGGGGCGAGTGGTGAGGGTGTGCATCTTCACGAAGGCGTCCTGCACGACTTCCTCGCAGCTCCCCACATCATCGAGGAGCAGGGAGGCGAGGCGAACGAGATCCTTGTAATGGTCGGCGAACAGCCGGACCAGAAGGTCATCTTGGGTCTCGCTTCCTCGTGGGCCGCCTCGCCGCTGTGGGGCGCTCATGGCTGCAGGCTCATGACTCGGTGCAGGTTCGTTTCAACCTACGCAGGTACAGACGCCCGAAGTCCTGCGCGCGTTGACAGCGCCGGCGAAGAGATTCCCCGAGTTCATAGTGATCGCCGACAACCTAACCAGCAGGATCGCCGAACGGCGGCACGGGTGACGCCGGAGCCGCTGCGGGGCGGCCGCCGGACAGGGGCTCGGGCGGCCCGGCGGTTATGCGCCGCGCGCCGGTCGCGCCGGAGGCTGTCAGGAGTCGGGCGCCGCCTCGACCTTGGCGTCACACATCTGCTCGAACGCCTGCACCAGGCCGGTCAGCTGCTCGGCCTGCAGATGATCGGCCAGCGAGCGGAGTCGTTCGTGGCCGATCATCCAGAACCTGTCGGCAGCCCGGCGTCCCTGCTCGGTGAGTTCACAGATGACGACCCGGCGGTCTTTCGGATCCGAGAGACGTGTGGCCAGACCCCGATCGACGAGACGGTCCACGACGGTCGTCGTGGCCGATACGGCGATCCCCAGTGCTCCCGCGATGGTTCCCATCCGCTGCGGACCCTCCCGCTCGAGAAGGAAGAGCGTCTTCGCTTGGGGGATGGTCAAGTCGAGGTCCTGCCACTCGCTTAGTCGATCGAGCCGCAGTTGCCTGTTCAGGTGCTCCACCGACTCGACGAGCCGCTGGGTCAGTTCTTCCCGCGATTTTGTTTGCATCGGATCCACCTACTGTCCGGCGACTTGTAGCGCGAATCCGCCTTCTACGCTTCTACAGCCGCAGGACACTAAGACTAGGTCAATACCTTCGGCGGTGCGCGGCAGGTTCATCTGCAACAGGCTAAGCAGGACCCGCAGAGTGAGAGTCGCAATGGAATTCTCTTCGCCGGCCCGCCGGCCATCCATTGATTCAATCTGAGGAATTCACCGCACGATCATATGAGCATCGTCTGCCTACGGATCTACGGGCGTGTGGATCCCCCAGTGCCGCGGTGGGTCGGCTCACGGCGCCGGCGGCTGTCCGCTGTCGAGATGCTCGAGGGCTTCGGCGATGCCCTTCAGGGAGAATTCGGCGCGGGCGAGCAGGGTCGCTGCCTGAGCGGGGCGGCCGAACCCGACTCCGCGGGTGAGTTGCTCCGCCGATTCCCAGCTCGCGCGGTCGTACAGGGCGACGGTCAGCGAGCGGGCATCGGCGGCTGTGGCGTCGCCGACGAGGGACCGGCGGGTAGTCCAGTGCGACGTGCTGGCGCCGATGTACTGCGGCCTCCGCGTCCACGCGTCGTGTGTCCAGTCGCCGGCCCCGAGGCGGTGCCGCACGAGAACGTCCGAATCGCCCCATGGCCAGATGTTCCGCCACGTCACGAGGTTGATCCAGTGCCGGGCGGAGTCGCAGGCAATGGTCAGCAGCGCGGGCGTGTCCGGCCAGCCGGACACGTTGTGGCCGGAGTACTCGTAGCTGGTGGCGGGTGTGCTGATGTGCGGGTCGCCCGCGTCGGTGTAGTCGAGGATCCACCGTCCTACCTGCGACCACGTTTGCAGCGCCGGCACCGGCGGCTCCTGCGGCGACGGGGTTGGCGCAACCGGGGCCACCCCCGCGCCTGCCATCGGGCTGTGGGGTGGGGGTGTCGCCGCGCCGGTGAAGGAGCACGAGGCATACAGCCAGCGGCCGGCGCGAGCGCCGGGGTAGGCGAACAGGCGCGGCAGGGGAAGCCATTGCCCGGACTCGCCGACCTGCGCTGCGCTACCCACCGCGGCGGCTCCGGACTCTGGGCCGCGTGAGACGGTTCGGGGAACACTCCCCCCGCGCTGCCGGCGCTCCTCGCATTGCGCCGGCAGCGCGGCCGCCGAGGGCGGCACGGGGAGCGGCGGGCCGGACCTGGGGAGATCGAGGCCGGCGCCGCAGATTCGAGGGACGCTGCCGAGACGACTCGCTCACTGTCGGGGGCCTTGTGCCTGCCAGGGGCGAGTACCTGGCGAGCCACGGTCGCTGAGGTGGCCTGCGATCAGGCTCACATCTCTCCACGGGATCCGAAGAGGGAGCGCACGGCGGCTAGGAGAGAGCGGCGTACTGGATCCAGTAGACGTCCCCGTTCCCGTCCGGACAGGGCGGGAATCGGTCTCCCTCGTTGAGGTCGGCTTGGATGAGATGTTCGCAGATCGAGATGTACTTTCCGGGTTTGTCACAGGTCTCGCCGGTTGCGGGCATCGGCGTCTCCTCATGGTCGGGGACGATGCTGACCGTGTGGAATCAGGCGTGAACCCTAGCGAAGGATATGATGGGACGTATACCTAGTGACCTAGATATGTGAGTCTGCTCACCATTGTGTCAATGGCCAGTGGGGTCTGCCCAGTGGCGGCCAGCAGAGTTGCCTGCTGGCGGCCAGGTGTTCTGCCCGCGGTTTAGTTGGTCAGTGGCGTCACCCCCTTTCCGGCGGTGGCTTGGGTGAAGCGGATGCTGTCACCGGCGGTGAGGACGATGTGGGCGTGGTGCAGGAGCCGGTCGACGGTGGCGTTGGCGATGGTCTTGGGCATCGATTCGTCGAACCCGGCGGGGTGAAGATTGCTCGACAAGGCGATGGATCGTTTCTCGTATGCGGCGTCGACGACGCGGTAGAGCGCTTCGGCGGTGGCGGCGCTGACTGGCAGCAGGCCTATGTCGTCGCTGATGATGTCGTCGGCGCGCCGGCGTTGTCCGGGCGGGTGTGCAGCCAGGATCGAAGCCGGGTCGCCGTCTGCGAAGCGGCCGTAGGTCGCGGCGTGGCCGAGCGCCCAATCGACGCGTGTGTGGCCGTGGAGTCGGGCCGGGTCGACGGCTTGGGCCATCTTGGTCTTGATCCGCGACGTGCCCGCGGAGGCGGCTTCAACGAGCCAGGTGTGGGCGCCGTCGCCGATCGCGAGGAACTCGGCTTCGGCCGCGCTGGCGGCTTCGGCTGCGCCCCGAGCGGCCCTGTTGGGCGCGGCGGGTAGTGGGCGTCGTCGATCATCGGGTGCCCAGGCGTCGAACGCTGGTGGCGGGCGACCTCGACTGGGCCCGAGGATGCGCAGTGCACCACGACGATGTGGTCGCCGTCGATGCGCGCCCGCACCGTCTCATCGGCCAGGGTGTGCGGGACCGAGTAGGTCACCCCGCCGAGGTGGACCCCGACGGGAGACGGACTTCAACGCGGGCAACTCCGTTGGCCGCCACTGGGCAGAACTGCTGGCCGCCAGCGGGCAGCTACATGGCCGCCACCGGGCAGGCTCTCATGGCCGCCGACAATCCGTCACGGAGAGAATCTGGCGTGTCGAATCCCTCAGGCAAGTTGGGCGGTTGGGCGCCCCTGTCGAGCGCAACACGAGTGCATGCGCGAAGTGATGGCAAGATCTGACCGGAGCGACATGCAGGCAGGTCAGAACGCACTTCGAGCGCTGTTCTCGGTGGAGCTAACGGGACTCGAACCCGTGACCTCTGCCATGCCATGGCAGCGCTCTAGCCAACTGAGCTATAGCCCCGGCGGCAGCAGGTTACCAAGCACGTCGCCCTCTGCCTGCTGCGACCGGGCCCCGGATCGTCTGAAGGCGTACCGGGCCATCTAGCATCGGGGCGTGCAGGACCACTACGACGCGGTGGCGCTCGAAGGGCGCTGGCAGCAGCGCTGGCGCGACGAAGGCACCTACGAGATCGACAACGACGATCCGCGCCCGCCGTACTACGTCCTCTCGATGTACCCCTACCCGAGCGGTCCCGCCCACATGGGCCACGTGCGGAACTACACGTTCGGGGACCTGCTGGTGCGCTACCGCACGATGCGGGGCGACGGGGTGCTGTCGCCCATCGGCTTCGACAGCTTCGGCCTGCCGGCGGAGAACGCCGCCATACGCACGGGCGAGCATCCCCGGACCTTCACCGAGGCTCGCATCGCCGAGCTCTCCTCCTCGCTCGAGCGCATCGGGGCGGTCTACGACCTGCGGCGGGTGATCTGCAGCCACGACCCCACCTACATCCACTGGACGCAGTGGATCTTCCTGCGCCTATTCGAGGCCGGGCTGGCGTACCGGGACTCGGCCCCGGTCAACTGGTGCCCGGGGTGCCGGACCGTGCTGGCCAACGAGCAGGTGCTGCCCGACGGCACCTGCGAGCGCTCCGGCGACCCCGTGGAGCACCGCGAGTTGGCGCAGTGGTTCTTCCGTATCACCGCCTACGCCCAGCGCCTGCTCGACGACACGGCCGGCATCGACTGGCCCGAGCGGGTCAAGAACATGCAGCGGAACTGGATCGGCCGCTCCGAGGGCACCGAGTTGGGCCTCCCCATCGCCGACGCCGAGGGCCGCCCACGTCACGACGTGCCGCCCGTGGAGGTGTTCACGACCCGTCCCGACACCGGCTTCGGGATCACCTACGCGGTGCTGTCCCCCGAGCATCCGCGGGTCGACGAGTTGATCGCCCCGTCGCACCGGGCCGCCGTCGAGGAATTCCGCCGCTCGGTGGCGACGCAGAGCGAGATGGAGCGCCTGTCCACCGAGGGTCTCCTCGACAAGCGGGGCGTGGCCTGCGGAACGTCGCTCATCAACCCCTTCACCGGCCGGCCCGTGCCGCTGTACCTGGCCGACTACGTGCTCATGACCTACGGCACCGGGGCCATCATGGGCGTCCCGGGGGAGGATCAGCGCGACTGGGAGTTCGCCGTGGCCCACGGCCTGCCGATCGTGCGCACGGTGCAGCCGCCGGAGGGCTGGAACGGCGAGGCCTACAGCGGCGAGGGGCCCTCCATCAACAGCGAATGGATGGACGGCCTGGCGGTGGCCGACGCCATCGAGCGTGCCGCCGACTGGCTGGAATCGGAGGGTCTGGGGCGGCGCAAGGTGAACTACCGCCTGCGCGACTGGCTGGTGTCGCGGCAGCGCTTCTGGGGCTGTCCCATCCCCATGGTGCTGTGCGAGGCGTGCGGCTACCGGCCCGTGGCGGAGTCGGACCTGCCGATCCTGCTGCCCGACGACGTGGACTTCCTGCCCACCGGGCAGTCACCGCTGAACGCCCACGCCGGGTTCCTGGAGGCCTCCTGCCCGGACTGCGGAGGTCCGGCCCGGCGCGAGACCGACACCATGGACACCTTCGTGGACTCGTCGTGGTACTTCCTGCGCTTCGCCGACCCCACCAACGGCGGGGCCCCGTTCTCGGTGGAGGCGGCGGCCCGCTGGCTGCCGGTGGACCAGTACATCGGCGGCATCGAGCACGCCATCCTGCACCTCATGTACGCCCGCTTCTTCACCAAGGCGCTGGCCGACATCGGCGTGGCCCCGGCGGGCCTCAGCGAGCCGTTCGCCCGGCTGTTCACCCAGGGCATGATCCGCCTCGGCGGCGCCAAGATGTCCAAGAGCAGGGGCAACCTCGTGGCGCCGGAGGAGATCCTGGACCGCCAGGGTGCCGACGCGCTGCGCCTGGCGCACCTGCAGGTGAAGCCGCCGCAGGACGACGTGGACTGGGAGGACTTCGGGATCGACGGGTGCGCCAAGTTCCTCGGCCGCGTCTGGCGGTTGGTGACCGGGGAGGCGCACGCCGGCGTCCCCGTCCGGTCCGGCGCACTCGCCGCCGACGACACCGAGATCGATCGCGGCGCCCACCGGCTGGTGGATCGCGTGACCCGCGACTTCGAGCGCTGGTCGTACAACACCGCGGTGGCGGCCTGCATGGAGTTCACCAACGACCTGTACCGCTACGTGCAGGCGCCGGGGGGTCCGCACGGGGAGACCCTGGACGGGGCGATCGACCGGCTGCTGCTGGTGATGGCCCCGATGGTGCCCCACATCACCGCCGAGCTGTGGGAGCGGCGCCGCGGCCGCCACATCCACACCGAGCCGTGGCCGGTCGCCGATCCGGCGAAGCTCGCCGCCGAACGGGTGACGCTCGTCGTTCAGGTGAACGGCAAGGTGCGCGACCGCCTCGAGGTGGACGCCGCCATCGGCGAGTCCGAGGCGGTGGAGCACGCCCTCGCCTCCGAGCGGGTACAGCGCCACCTGGACGGCACCAGCCCCCGCCGGGTCATCGCCCGGCCCCCCAAGCTGGTCAACCTGGTGGTCTGAGGGGATCCGGCGTCGTCGGCCGCCGGTCCGCGACGGCCCTGCGGAGTTGCTCCAGCAGGAGGGCCCAGCTCTGAGGATCGGTGCCGCGGTCTGTCGAGGCGCTGTCGAAGGTGGTCACCAGCGTGAGCCGGTCGACCAGGTCGCCGTAGCGTTCCGCCAGGATCGCCGCGGCCTCGGCGGGCGTCCCGACCGCGGCGATGGTGTGAAGCATCTCGTCGTCGATCACGTCGGCCATCTCGGCCCAGCGTCCCTTGACCGAAAGAGCGTGCAGTTCGGTCTGGGCGTCGCCCCAGCCGTGATGCTCCAGGACGCCCCGGTAGGCCGGCGTGGATCCGTAGAACGCGATCCTCATGCGCATCGTGCGGCAGTGCTCCTCGAACGCCTCTGCGGTATCCGCCGCGACTGCCATCGCGAGCAGCGAGACCCGGACCTCGCCACCCGGCCGCCCGCCGGCCGCCTCTCCCTCGCGCAGCGCGGGCAGCGTGACGTCGCGCACGTAGTCCGCGGTGGTGAAGCCGTGGCAGTGCAGGCCATCGGCCACCTGCCCCGCGGTCCGGGTCATGAGGGGCCCGACGGCGGCCAGGTAGACATCCGGTCGACGGTGCGGCTGCGGCGGCGGCACGAACATCGGGTTGGTCAGCGTGTGCTGGTAGAAGTCGCCACGGAAGTTCAACTTCCCCCCCGTCTCCCAGGCGTCCCAGATGGCGTGCAGGGCCTCGATGTACTCCCGCATCCGCGCTGCCGGGCGGGACCAGGGCATGCTGAAGCGGCGCGTGATGTGGGGTTTGATCTGCGAGCCCAGCCCGAGAATGAAGCGACCGCCGGAGAGCAGTTGCAGGTCCCACGCCGCGTGGGCCGTGGTCATGGGGTTGCGGGCGAACGCCACGGCGATGTTGGTGCCCAACTCCAAGTGCTCGGTGTGCTGAGCGGCCGCCACGAGCGGGAGGAACGGGTCGTGGTTCGTCTCGCTCGTCCAACCACCGTCGTAGCCGCCCTCTTCGAGTTGCCGGGCACGCCGCGCCGCTGCGGTCGGATCCGATCCGAGCGTGGCGTCCAATCGCATCGTGGTCTCCCGTCCTGTCCGGTGTCGTCGTGTCGCGGCGCGCCTACCGCACGAGGGCGGCGTGGTGGGTGGCCCGGGCCACGAGGCCGTCGATGCGGACCGCGAAGCTCTCGATGCCCTCCAGGGGCGCCTTGTCGCCCATGGCGCCGGCCAGGTAGCGAGCCTGCACGCCGATGAGGATGCAGGCGAGGCGCCAGGCGCCCCACGCCAGGTAGAAGTCGATCTGATCCAGCGAACGTCCCGAGCACTCGGCGTAGGCCTCCAGCAGCTCCGCCCGCGAGTAGAAGCCCTCGACCGCGGTGGGGGCGTTGTCCAGGGCCTGCGTGTCCTCGCCGGGCTCGCTCCAGTACGTGAGCAGCATCGCCACGTCCGCGAGCACGTCGCCGAGGGTGCAGAGCTCCCAGTCCAGGACGGCGCGCACCTGCCCGTCGTCGCCGACGATGCAGTTGTCCAGCCGGTAGTCGCCGTGCACGATGCCGGTGGTGCTCTGTTCGGGAATCCGCGCGGCGAGGTGATCGTGCACGGCGCGGATCTCGGGCCGTTCGACGGTGTCGGTGTCGGTGACCTGGCGCAGCCAGCGGCGCAGCTGGCGGGCCACGTAGCCCTCGCGCCGACCGTGGTCGGCGAGGCCCACGGCGTCGGGGTCGAAGCTGTGCAGTCGGGCGAGCACCTCCACGAGGGAACGGCTGAGGGCGCGCCGCGTGTCGTGCGGCAGGTCGGCGGCCTCGCCGGCGTCGCGGATCACCGAGCCGTCCACGTGCTCCATGACGTAGAAGGGAGCGCCGTTCACGGAGGGATCGGTGCACAGCCCCAGCGGTCGCGGCACCGGGAACCCTTCGGGGTGCAACGCCGCGATCGCACGATGCTCGCGCCCCATGTCGTGGGCGGTGGCCAGCACGGTGTGCAGCGGGGGTCTGCGCAGCACCCAGCGCCGGCGCCGCGTGTCGCTCACGACGAAGGTCATGTTGGAATGTCCGGCCTCGATCAGCGAGAACCTCAGCGGGGGACGGGCGGCGGGCACGTGCTCGCCGAACCAGGCCGTCACCGCCTCGGCGTGGATGCCCTCGGGAGCGGCGGTGCTGGGGATGGTGCTCATGGGACGCCCGTCACGCTACCGCCGGGCCGCGCGGCGAGTCGGCGGGCGCCCGCATCCATTGCCGGAGCCTGCAGGGTTGGCGCAGCGGGCCGGCGGCCTCTGGCCGGCAATGATATGAAAAATCAGTAGAAATATTGAAATAACTTCTAGAGGCGGTAGATATTCAGCCTGTGGGCCCGGAGATGGCTGACAGCTGGAAGCGCCGGGTGGAGTCCGTCTCCTGGCGCGCTGTCGCCGGCGCGGCGGCGGTCGTGCTCGTGGCGGTGGGGGGCTGCCTCGCCCTGCGATCCGAGGAGCGTGCCGCGGCGGTCGTGCTCCCCCGTGCGAGTCCCGTGGCGCCGGTGACGAGCGCCTCGGGCGGCCCGGGGTCGCAGGACGCCGAGATCGTGGTGCACGCCGCCGGTGCGGTGGCGCGGCCCGGCGTCTACCGGCTGGCGCCCACGGCGCGAGTCGTGGACCTCCTGGAGGCGGCGGGCGGTCCGGTCGCCGGCGCCGAGCTCGGCGGGATCAACCTGGCGGCGCCCCTGGCCGACGGTGCGCGCGTTCACTTTCCCCGTTCGGGCGAGGAACCCCCGGCGGAGGTGGCCATCGTGGAAGCACCCCCCGGGCAGTTCGGCGCGGGCGCCGGCGCCGGGGCCTCGCCGGTGCCGGTGGACCTGAACGAGGCCGGCGCCGCCGAACTCGAGTCGCTTCCGGGCATCGGCCCGGTCACCGCCGCAGCGATCGTCGCCCATCGCCAGCGCGAGGGCCCGTTCCGCTCCGTCGAGTCGCTGCAGGAGGTCACCGGGATCGGCCCGGTGAAGCTCGGCCGCATCGAGGACCTGGTGACGGTCACACCGTGAGTGGCGGCGCTGCCGGCGATGGCCGGGAGCCTCCTCGCCGTCCGGCCGAACGATCCGCCCGCCGGCCCCCGGCGGACGATCCGGCGTCGCAGCCGGCCGGCCCGGCCGGCCCGGCTCGGGCCATGTCCGATCGCTGGACCTACCTCCTGGCCGGCTGCGTCGTGGCCGGTGCGGTGGTGCCGGCTCCGGGCCCCCGGCTGGTGGCGCTGGGCTGCGTGCTGGGCGCCCTGGCGCTGCGGCGGCCGTTGCTGCTCTGCGCCGCCGCGGGGCTGCTGGCGTCGTTCTCGGCCGCGGCGGCCGCCGCCGGCGTGAGCGCCGCCGTGCAGCCGGGCCCCTTCGAGGGCCGCATCGTGCTGGTGGCGGACCCGGCGGCCCGCAACGGGGCGACCCGCGCCGTTGCCGACACCTCGCGGGGGCGCTTGGAGGTGTGGGCCTGGGGCGGGGCGGGTGCCCGGCTGTCGGGGCTGGCGGCCGGCGAGGTCGTGGAGGTGACCGGCCGGGTGGCGCCGGCTGCGGGCGACTCCCCGCGGATGCGAAACGCCGGGATGGTGGGGCGCCTCACGGTCGGCGAGGTCGGCGCCACCCATCCCGGCGCCCCGCACTACCGGGTCGCCAACGCCCTGCGGGAGGTTCTGATGCGGGGCGCGGCGTCACTCGGGACCGAGGACCGCGCGCTGTTCAGCGGCCTGCTGATCGGCGACGACCGGGACCGCTCGCCCCGGACGGCCGATGACTTCCGCGGGGCGGGGCTCACCCACCTGCTGGCGGTCTCCGGGCAGAACGTGGCCTTCGTGCTGCTGCTGGTGGCGCCGCTGGCGATGCGGCTCGGCCTGTGGGGGCGGTGGCTGGCGATCCTGGCGGTGCTGGGCCTGTTCGCCACCGTCACCCGCTTCGAACCGTCGGTGCTGCGGGCGACGGCCATGGCCGCCATAGCGGTGAGCGTGTGGCTGGCGGGACGGCAGGTCTCGGGACGGCGCATCCTGGCGCTGGCCGTGGCGGGGCTCTTGCTCGCCCAGCCACTGCTGATTCACTCGCTGGCGTTCCGCCTGTCCGTGGCGGCCTCGGCGGGGATCCTCTTCTGGGCGCCGCGCCTCGCCGAGCGGATCGCCGGGCCGCGGCCGCCGGCCAAGGCCCTGGCGGTCACGGTGGCCGCGCAGCTGGCGGTGGCGCCCCTGGTGATCCCGGTCTTCGGCGGCATCCCGGTGGCGGCGCTGCCGGCCAACCTGCTGGCGGCGCCGGCCGCGGCGGCCGTGATGATGTGGGGGCTGACCGGGGGTTTCGCGGCGGGCCTGCTCGGAGAGCCGTTGGCCACGTGGCTGCACCTGCCCACCCGGGGGCTGCTGGTCTGGATCGAGGGCGTGGCTGCCACGTTCACCGGTATGCGGCTCGGCCAGATGCGCATGGGGCACGTGCTGCTGCTCGGCGCCGCTCTGGCGATCGTCGTGGCCGCCCGGCGCCGGCGCGGCGCGGTCCTGATCGCCTGGCTGGCGGCCGGGGCCGTCCTCGTGGCGCCGCTGCTGGCGGACCGGGCCCGGCCGGCGCCGAGGGCGCAGGTGCTGGCCGTCGGTTGGGAGTCCACGCTGTGGCGGACTCCCCGCAGCGCCGTGCTGCTGCTGGGCGGCGGCGAGAGCACCGAGCGGCTGCTGGGGGACATCCGGATGGCGGGCGCCGAACGGATCGACCTGATCGTGGCCTCCGGCGGCGGCAGGTCGGTGCCCGGGGACGTCGCCGTGCTGCGGCAGCGCTACGGGCCCGCGGCCGTCTGGGCGCCCGCCGGGAGCCGGATCGCCGGGGCCACGGTTCCGGTGGCCGGTTCGGTCGCCGCCGTCGGTGACATCGTGGTGACCGTCGAGGGGGGCGGTGAGCGGCTCGAGGTCCGGGTGAACGTCGCCGCAGGCGGCGGGTAGCGTCGCGGTCGTGCTGCTGGAGTTGGGCGAGCGCCGCTACGACCTCGCCGAGCGCCCGCTGGTGATGGGAATCCTCAACCGCACACCCGACTCGTTCTTCGACGCCGGCGAGTACTGGGGCTTCGACGACTTCTTGAGCCGGGCCGAGCGGCTCCGGCGCGACGGCGCCGACATCCTCGACGTGGGCGGCGTCAAGGCCGGACCCGGCAGCGAGGTGACCGCGAGCGAGGAGCTCGAGCGCGTCGTGCCCGCCATCGAGGCCCTCGCCGCCCGCTTCGACGTGGCGCTGTCGGTGGACACCTGGCGCGCCTCGGTGGCCGAGGCGGCCTACGCCGCCGGGGCCGTGCTGGGCAACGACATCAGCGGCTTCGCCGATCCCGATTTCCTGCCGGTCGCCGCCGAGGCCGGCGCCGCCGTGGTGGCCTGCCACGTGCGGCTGGCGCCCCGCTACGCCGACCCGGACCCCGTCTACGAGGATCTGCTGGGCGAGGTGCGGAGCTACCTGGCCGAGCGGGCCTCCTGGGCCGACTTCGCCGGGCTGGGTCCGACCCGGGTGCTGTTGGATGCCGGGCTGGACCTCGGCAAGACCCCCGCCATGTCGGCCGCACTGCTGCGCCGCAGCGACCACCTGGCGGCGCTGGGCTATCCGATCCTGCTGTCGGCCTCCAACAAGGGGTTCCTGGGCCGGCTGTGCGGGACCGAGCTGGGCGAGCGCCGCGCCGGCAGCATCGCCGCCCACGCGCTGGGCAGCTTCGCCGGCTGCGGGGTGATCCGGGCCCACGACGTGCGCGGCACCCGGCGCGTCGTGGAGGTCGCCACCGAGCTGCGCCGGCGCAGCGGGCGAAGCGCCGGCGGGACCGGTGTGCCGGCTGGGACGGGAGCGGCGCCATGAGCTCGCCGGCCGGGATCGAGTTGGTGTCCGGCGGCGACCCTGCGGCGCTCTCGCGGCTGGTGCGCGATTCCCTCACCCGGCTCGTGGGGGATGCCGACAGCGCTCTCGTCGTGACCGAACTGGGGGAGGAGGCCTATACCTCCGCCGACGGCACGCTCGCCATGTCGCCGGTCATCGACGCCGCCCAGACGCCGCCGATGCTGAGCGACTACCGGGTCGTCGTGGCCCGGCACCTGGGCGTGTTCCCCGCCGCCGAGGTCGACCCGCTGGTGGACTACCTGGCCGCGCCGCTCGAGACGACGCGCCTGCTGCTCGTCTGGGAGAAGGGTGCCGCCCAGACCCAGAACCGGCCCCTGCCGGCCGCGCTCGCGGCCGCGGTCGAGGCGGCCGGGGGCGTCTGCCATCGCGCCGAGGTGGGGCGGGGCCGGGCAGGGAAGGCCTGGCTGGGCGAGCAGCTGGCTGCCTCTCCCGTGCGGTTGGATCGCGCCGCGGCCGACCTGCTCGCCACTCACCTCGGTGAGAACCGGACCCGCGTCTGGGCGGTGCTGGACACCCTGGAGGGGGCCCACGGTTCCGGGGCCCGCCTGGGTGCCGCCGAGGTGGCCCCGTTCCTGGGAACGCGGGGGACGGTGCCGCCGTGGGAACTCACCGACGCCATCGGCCGCGGCGACATCGCCGGCTCGCTGGGCTGCCTGCAGCGCCTCTGCGGCCCCGAGGCGATGCACCCGATGCAGATCGTGGCGATCCTGCGGAACCACTTCGACCGCATCCTGCACCTCGACGGGTCCGGAGCCCGCGACGAGGCGGCTGCGGCCGAGGTGCTGCGTGAGGCGGGCCTGCTGCAAAAGGGGGGCTCCACGTTCCCTGCCCGGGGGGCGCTGGCGGCGTCCCGCCGGCTCGGTCCGGAGGGGATCCGCAGTGCGGTGGCGCTGCTGGCCGCCGCCGACCTGGACCTGCGCGGTCGGACGGCGCTGGAACCCGAGGTGACCCTGGAGCTGCTCGTCGCCCGCCTCAGCCGGCTGCACCGCCGCTGAGGCGACGCCGCCTCAGCCCTCCTCGCCGGCGTTGATGCGGGCGATGCGGCGGGTCAGCCGGGACTTCTTGCGGGAGGCGGTATTGGAGTGCAGGACGCCCTTGGCGGCCGCCGAGTCGATGCGCTTGACGGCCATACGGAGCTTCTCGGCCGCGTCCTCCTCGCCGGCTCGTGCCGCCGCCTCGGCGCCGGCGCTGCGCGTGTTGATCTCCGACCGCACCGACCGGTTGCGCAGCCGTCGCTTCACGTTCTGGCGGTTCCGCTTGATCTGGCTCTTGATGTTGGCCACGTTGTCCCTCGCGATCGCTGTCGGGATGAGCCGGCGGTTCCGCATCGGCGTCCGGCTCGGGGTGCCCGAATCGACCCGTGCATGCTACCGAGGGCGGCACGCGTCCCATCCCCGGCGCGGTGGAGGGCGAACCCCGCCCGCCCGGCGTGTCGACCGATCGTGCCCTGGGGCGGCGACCTGCGACGGGTCCGGACGCGGCCGGTCACCCGATGGCCGGTAGCATCGCGTGCAGGAATCCCGGGCGCCCGCCCGCTTCCCCGCCCGCTCCGGCCGATGCCGGCGAGCCCGCCGAGTGCCCGGTCCGGGCGCCGGGGCCGCCGCTTTCGAGGTCATGGATCAGTCCCGCATACGCAACGTGGCGATCATCGCCCACATCGATCACGGGAAGTCCACGCTGGCCGACCGCTTCCTGGAGATCTGCGAGGCGGTGGAACCGCGCGCCATGCGCGCCCAGTACCTGGACTCGATGGACCTGGAGCGTGAGCGCGGCATCACCATCAAGCTGCAGAGCGTGCGGCTGTCCTACGGCCCGTGGTGGATCAACCTGATCGACACACCCGGGCACGTGGACTTCGGCTACGAGGTGTCGCGGTCGCTGGCGGCCTGCGAAGGCGTCATCCTGCTCGTGGACGCCGCCCAGGGCATCGAGGCGCAGACCCTGGCCAACGCCGCGATGGCGCTGGAAGGCGACCTCACGATCGTGGCGGCGCTCAACAAGCTGGACCTGCCGGCCGCCGACCCCGACCGGGTGGCCGGCGAGATCGAGCAGGTCCTCGGGATCCCGGCCGCCGAGGTGCTGCGCATCTCGGCGAAGACGGGCGAGGGCGTGCGGGAATTGCTCGACACGATCACCGCGCAGGTCCCGCCACCCGCCGGCGACCCCGCAGCGGCACTGCAGGCCCTCGTCTTCGACTCCCACTTCGATCAGTACCGGGGGGTGGTGAGCTCGATCCGGGTCGTGCAGGGCACGCTCAGGTCCGGCTCGCAGGTGCGCTTCATGCAGGCCGCGGCGACCCACGAGACCCAGGAGATCGGGGTGCGCGCCCCGACGCCGACGGCGGTGGGCGAACTCGGTCCCGGTGAGGTGGGATACCTCATCGCCGGCGTGAAGAACACCGCCGAGGCGCGCGCCGGCGAGACGGTCACCGAGGCCGACCGCCCCGCGCCGGACCCGCTCGTGGGGTACCGCGAGCCCAAGGCGATGGTGTTCTGCGGCCTCTATCCCATCGACGGCGACGAGTACCTCGACCTCCGCGACGCGCTCGACAGGCTCCGGCTCAACGACTCCAGCTTCAGCTACACCCCCGAGACCTCCACCGCTCTGGGCTTCGGCTACCGCTGCGGGTTCCTGGGGCTGCTGCACATGGAGATCATCACCGAGCGGCTCGAGCGGGAGTTCGATCTGGACATCATCGCCACGACGCCGTCGGTGGAGTACCGGGTGCGCACGACGGCGGGCACCGAGGTGGCCGTGGACAGCCCCAGCCGGTTGCCGCCGGCGGGGGAGGTGGCCGCCATCGCCGAGCCCTTCCTGCTGCTCACCATCATCGCCCCGGCACGTTGCACGGGGACGCTCATGGAGCTCTGCCAGAAGCGCCGGGGCAACCTCCGGGGCATGGACTACCTGTCGCCGGAGCGGGTGGAGTTGCGCTACCGGCTGCCGCTGGCGGAGGTTGTGACCGACTTCTACGACCTGCTCAAGAGCCGCACCCAGGGCTACGCCAGCCTGGACTACGACGCCGACGGTTACGAGGACTCCGACCTGGTGAGGGTGGACATCCTGCTGCAGCACGAGCCGGTGGACGCCTTCAGCTCGATCGTGCACCGCAACGAGGCGTACTCCTACGGGCGGAAGATGACCGCCAAGCTGCGCGAGTTGATCCCGCGCCAGCAGTTCGACGTGCCGATCCAGGCCGCCATCGGCAGCCGGATCATCGCCCGGGAGACGGTCAAGGCCTACCGCAAGGACGTCACCGCGGGCCTCTACGGCGGTGACGTCACCCGCAAGCGGAAGCTGCTGGAACGCCAGAAGGCCGGGAAAAAGCGGATGAAGGCGATCGGCAGGGTGGAAGTGCCGCCCGAGGCGTTCGTCTCGGCGCTGCGGATGCCCTCCGGCTAGGCCCGCCGAGGGGGGCGGTAGTATCGGATGACCATGGGTTCTCGTTCCGATGCCCTGTCGCCGCGCAAGGAGGAGGTCCTGCGCGCCGTGGTGGAGTGCTATATCGCCGGCGCCTCCCCGGTCGGCTCGGGCACCGTCTACGAATCGCAGGACTTCGGTGTCTCCCCAGCGACGATCCGCAAGGAGATGCTGGTGCTGGAGCAGGCCGGGTACCTGCAGCAGCCGCACACCTCCTCGGGCCGGGTTCCCACCGAGGCCGGCTACCGCTACTTCGTCGACGCCCTCATGGCGCCCTACAGCCTCGGGCCGGTGGAGGGGCGCCAGATCAGCGAGTTCTTCGAGCACGCCCACGGCGAGCTGGGCTCGGTCCTGGCGTCGCTCTCCTCGTTGCTCGCGGACGTGACGCGCTGTGCCGCCGTCGTGGTCGGTCCTCGCGCCGACTCCGCCGTGGTCCGGTCGGTGCAGTTGGTGGAACTCTCCGGCCACGTGGTGCTCCTCGTGGCCGTGCTGTCCACGGGCGCCGTGGAGCAGCGGGCCCTCGAACTGGACGCCGCCCCGCTTGCCGCCGACGTGGATCACGCCGCCGAGGTGCTCGCCCGGACGCTGGTCGGCAGGCCGGTCGACACCGAGGTCCCGGTCGAGGGGCTGCCCACCGGCGTCGCCCGTCTGGTGTCGGCGGCGGCGGATGCCCTGCGCGCCGTCGAGGGCGGGCTCGCCGAGCACCTCTTCGTCGGCGGGCACGCCACGGTCGTGCGCTCCTTCGGCGCCGTCGAGACCGCCCAGCGGATCCTGACGCTCCTCGAGCGGCACTACGCGGTGGTCTCGCTGCTGCGGGACATCATGGACCGGGGAATGAAGGTCGCCATCGGCGGCGAGACGGGGCTGGTGCCCCTCAGTGAATGCTCGGTGGTGGTCTCGCCCTACCTCGTGGAGGGACGCCGGGCGGGCTCCATCGCGGTGCTGGGCCCGACCCACCTCAACTATCCCCAGGCGATGGCGACGGTGGCGGTGATCAGCCGGCAGCTCGGCCGGATGCTGAGCGGCGGCTAGGGCCGACCTTCCTTCGATCACATGGCCGAGCGCGACTACTACGACGTGTTGGGCGTGTCCCCGCAGGCGACCGCGGAGGAGATCAAGCAGGCCTATCGGCGCCTGGCGCGGGAATCCCACCCCGATCGCAACCCCGACGATCCCGGCGCCGAGGAGCGTTTCAAGGAGCTCGCCGCCGCCTACGAGGTGCTGAGCGACCCGGAGCGGCGCGCCAACTACGACCGGTTCGGCACCGCCGAGGCCCCCTCCAACCCGTTCGACATCTTCGCCGCGTTCTTCGGCGACGCCGGCTTCGGCGGCTTCGGCGCTCCCGGCCGCAGCGCCGCGGCAACCGGTGCCGACGTCGAGACCACCCTGGAGCTGGATCTCGCCGACGCCGTCTTCGGCGGCGTGCAGGAGCTGACCGTGACCCTGGCCGTGCCCTGCGAGGACTGCGAGGCCACCGGTGCCGCGGCGGGCACCGAGGCGACGACCTGCGGCGACTGCGCCGGCAGCGGTCAGGTTCGTCAGGTGCGCTCCTCGCTGCTGGGCCAGATGGTCACGGCGGGACCGTGCCGCCGCTGCTCGGGACTCGGCCGGTACGTCGAGCGCCCGTGCCGCGCCTGCCGGGGACAGGGGCGCATCCGGGGTGAGCGGACGTACTCCCTCGACGTGCCCCCCGGGGTGGACACGGGTACCGTGCTGCGGCTACCCGGGCGGGGAGGCGTGGGGCTGCGCGGCGGACCCCACGGTGATCTCTACGTGCAGGTGCGGACGCGCCCGCACGCCACCCTGCAGCGCCGAGGTGACGACCTGCTGGCGATCGTGGAGATCCCCATGACGCAGGCCGCCCTGGGCGGCAAGGTCACCCTCGACACGCTCGACGGCCCGATGGAGTTGCGCGTCGTGCCGGGCACGCAATCCGGCCAGACGATGGTGTGCCGCTACAAGGGGGTGCCTCGGGGTCGGGGCAGGGGACGGGGCAACCTGCTGGTGGAGTTCGTGGTGCAGACACCCGAAGACCTCGACGGCGAGCAGGCCGAGTTGGTGCGCGAGCTGGCGCGCCTGCGGGGCGAGGACATCGACGCCGGCGGGTTGCGCAGCAAGCTCCGCTCCACCTTCGGCTCCTGAGCCCCCGGGGCCGGCCCCTCCCGCACCCCGCCGCGGCGCCGTCTGTCAGCCCACCGCTGTCGGCAGGGGCAGGTGCCAGCTCCCCTCGCTGTAGCGCACGGTCAGCTCGTTGCAGGCGCCGCGCGCCACGTCGGCCAGTTCCACCGGCGGCGGGAGCTCGGCCACTAGGGTGCCGACAAGCGGCGCCTGTTGCGGCCAGCCCTCGAAAAGGTAGACGCGCCCGCCGGGTTGAACGATCGCCACCGTGGCGATGCCGTCGCAGTCCCAGTCGCCGACCGCCACCTGGTCGCCCGGAGCGCCGACGGGGTAGCGAACCCCGTCGACGGACACGAAGCCCGCGGTGATGCGGATCCGCTCCGCGCAGCCGTCGCCGTCGACGTCCCGCCAGCCGCTCCCCGGGCCCGGGCAGCGGGCCGTTGCGCTCCCGGGCGGACCCGGTGGGCCCTCTGGGCGTTCGGGCCGCTGCGGCGGATCGGGCCGTGTGGTCGGGGGAGTCGAGGGGGGAGCCTCCTGCGCCGCGACCTCCGGAGCCGCCGGCTCCGCTGGTCGGGACGGTGCGCTCAGCGACGCCGAGGCGACCACCGTCGGAGCGGCGGAGGTGCCGTCGCCGAGGCGCAGGACCATGACCACCCCGAGGACGCAACCAGCGCACACGGTGGCAGCGGCGAGCCAGGTCGCCCGCCGGGGGCGCCGCCGGAGGGAGCCGGCGGTCCGGCCGTCGCCCCGCGCCGGCAGCCGCGGGCGGATCGCGGCGGCCCGTCCCGGCGGCTCGTCCCGCCGGCGGTCAGCGCCGGGCCGGGAACTGCGGGACTCGCCGGCGGCGGCGCGCAGCCGGCTCGCCAGCGCCCTGCTGCTGGGAACCCGCCCGTCGACGGCGGCCTGCGCCACCGCCTCCAGGCGCCGGCGCAAGAGCTGCGCGTGGCGTCGCCGGCCCGGTCGCTGCTGCGCCTCCAGACGCTGCAGCGTCGCCTGCACCGTCTCGCCGATGGCCTTCACGTCGGCGAGTTGCGCCGCGGGGTCATCGCTGGCGTCGCGGCGGGCGGCCGAGAAGCCGCAGAGCAGCGGCCGGCGCAGCGCATCGATCACGACGTGGGCCGGCCGGATGTCCCGATGGAGGATCCCTCGCTCGTGCAGGTAACAGACCGTCTCGGCGACCTCCTCGAATACCCGGCGGAGTTCCTCGAGCCGCGGCGGCTGCCACGTCGCCAGCGTCTCCCGGCCGGCGTAGCGCGTCAGCAGGCGCAGCCCGCGCTCGTCGTCGACCAGCGCCACGAAGCCGATGACCCCCGGATGGTCGAGATCCGCCAGGAGCGCGGCCTCGTGCCGCAACGCCTCGGCGGCCCCGCCCTCCTTGACGGCCACCAATTCCCGCTCGTGCAACTCGGAGCGAAGTGTCATAGCTTGAAGAGTAGCAATAAATCAGGAAATATCAGAAAAGCTGGTCCCAGAACGAGTCGCTGGCCGTTATGCGGCCGAGAGCGGGATGCGCCGGGCAATGTTCGGATCGCACCGCCGGGGGATCCTGCGTTGGCATTCCGCGGGGGCTGGCAGCGCCGGCAACACCTAGGCTCGATCGTGCGACGTGGAATGCCGAGAGTCGAGGTGGGCCGAGTGCGGTCATGTGACGCGGTCGTCATCGGAGGCGGCATCGCAGGCATGTCGGCCGCGTACTCGCTCGCGCGCCGGGGCGTCGAGGTCGTCGTGCTCGAGCGGGAGGACTCGCTGACGGCGCACAGCACGGGACGGTCGGCCGCCCAGTACATCGAGACCTACGGCGGACCGGTGAACCAGGCGCTCACCGTTGCCTCCCGTGACTTCCTGCTGAGCAATGCCGACGGCCTGGCCGCGGTGGAACTGCTGCAACCGCGTGCGGTCCTCTGGGTCGCCCCGGCGGAGCACCTCGGCGACTTGGAGCAGCTCCGGCAGGAGATGTCGCCGCTCACGCCGCATCTGGCGATCGTCGGGCCGGACGAGGCCCGGACGCACTGTCCCGTCCTGAGCCCCCAGTGGGTGGCGGGGGGCCTATTCGAGGAGGGGAGCTACGACATCGACGTGGCCGGCCTGCACCAGGCGTTCCTGCGCGGTGCCCGACGCCACGGCACCACCGTCGTGCGTTCCAGCCCGGTCGAGGGGCTGGACCGCGCGAGCGGCCGCTGGGAGTTGCGAGCTGCCGCCGGGGCGTTCGCGGCGCCGGTCGTCGTCAATGCCGCCGGGGCATGGGCGGACGATGTGGCCGGCCGCGCCGGGGTGCCGCCCCTCGGGCTGGCGCCGCTGCGCCGCACCATCTTCACCTTCGCCGCTCCCGCCGCGTATGCCGCCGAGGAGGTGTGGCGCTGGCCGTTGGTGACCGACATCGGCGGCAGGTTCTACTTCAAACCCGAGGGGCCGTCTCAGATCCTGGGTTCGCCGGCCGATGAGACGCCGGATGCGCCCTGTGACGCCCGTGCGGAGGAGTTGGACGTGGCGCGGGGCATCGACGCCGTGAATGGTGCCACGACGCTGGGCGTGCGCGCCGTCCGCTCGGTGTGGGCCGGTCTGCGCACCTTCGCCGCCGACCGACACCCCGTGGCGGGGTTCGACGAGGGGACCGAGGGATTCGTGTGGTGCGCCGGTCAGGGAGGCACCGGCATCCAGACCTCGCCGGCGATGGGCGAGGCGGTCGCCTCCATCGTCTGCGGGACGGTGCCGCCGGCGGCGCTCAGCGCGGTGATCGGGCAGCTCTCACCGGGGCGGCTCCGGCACACCGGCTAGCCCGCGGCCGGGCCGACAAGTAGTCCAGCTCGCGGCTTCCTGATCCTTGGTGTCGCCGGAGTCGCCGGCGGCCGTCGTGCAGGCTCTCGAACCGATTGGTTCCTCCATCGGTTTCATCAACTCGTTCATCGAGACTCCTCCAGGGTTTCGATGGTGCCTCGGTAGGCTTCGACGGCTACCGCTCGAGGGTTCGATCGGGCCCTCGGACCGGTAGCAGACACAGCTTTGGAAGGTTCCCCATGCGGCGACTCATTCTCGTGATCCTCGGCGCGGTGCTGATTGCAGCGGCGTGCGCGGGTGGTGATTCCCCCGACGCCCCGGACGCGCCGCCCGCACCGGCGGCAGCCGTCGAACCGCCGCCGGAGCCTCCGCCCGAGTCCGCCCCCGAGCCTCCGCCCGAGTCCGCTCCCGAGCCTCCGCCCGAGCAGGCCCCCGCGCCCCCGCCTTCTCCCGAGCCGCCGGAACCGCAACCCGTCGAGGAGGAGCCCGTCGCCGAGGCGCCCGTCGAGGAGCCGGTCGCGGAGGAACCCGTCGCGGAGGAACCCGTCGAGGCACCCGTCGCGGAGGAGCCGGTCGAGGAACCCGTCGAGGAGGCCCCGGCTGCTGAGGCCGCGCTGCTGCCGGTGGATCCGGACGTGCACATCGGCACGCTCGACAACGGCCTCACCTATTACCTCCGGAACAACGAGGAGCCGGGCAGCAACCTGTCGCTGCGCCTGGCGGTGAACGCCGGGTCCGTGAACGAGCCCGCTCCGGACCTCGGCATCGCCCACTTCCTCGAGCACATGATGTTCAACGGCACCGAGGACTACCCCCGCAACGAGATCGTGGACGCGCTGCGCGATCTCGGGGTGGAGTTCGGCCCCGACATCAACGCCTACACCTCCTATGACGAGACGGTCTACGAACTCGACGTCGTCACCACCCAGGCCGGCGCTGTCGAGACCGCCTTCAACGTCCTGGCGCAGTGGGCCCATGCGGCCACGATCGCCGAGACCGACGTCATCGAGGAGCGCGGCGTCGTGCGGGACGAGCTGCGGCTGCGCTACGAGACCGGCTCGGGCATCATCAACCGCATCTTCGATCAGGCCTACGTGGAGGACACCCCCTACGAGGGCCACCACCCGATCGGCACCGCCGAGGTCATCGAGTCCATGACCCCCGGGATGCTGCGGGACTTCTACGAGGCGTGGTACGTGCCGTCGAACATGGCCCTCGTCGCCGTCGGCGACCTGCCCGTCGAGGAGCTCGAAGAGCTCGTCGAGGAGTACTTCGGCCCCATCCCGGCCGGCGAGGCGCCACCGGCGCCCGACAAGCACTCGCCGATCAGCCCCGAACCGGTCTATCTCATCGCCACCTCGCCGAGCTGGGCCTACTCCTACATGTCGCTGGACCTGAAGATCCCCGCCTGGGACGGCGCCACGGTGGACGGGGAGCGTACGTGGCTCATGGAGACGCTCATCTCCCGCGTGCTGGACGCCCGCCTGAAGGACGCCTACGAGCAGGGCTTCCTCTCGCAACTCGACCCGGCCAAGTGGGAACCGTTCAACTACACCGACGGCATCCGCTTCTACGGCACGAACCTGCGCGCCGACGATCTGGCGACCGCCCTCGGCGACTACTGGTCGATGGTGCTGAGCCTGGAGGCCGCCGGCTTCAGCGACGAGGACCTCCAGCAGGCCGCGGACGTGGTGCGGACCGACCTGCAGTTCGAGCTCGACAGCGTCGGGACGGTGCAGGACCACGAGTGGGCCGACCTTTACGTGTCGCACTTCCTTGCGGGTGATGACATCGGGACCGTGGCCGACCGGGTGGAGCGGGTCGACGCGCTGCTCGACGAGATCCGGCCCGAGGATGTCAGCGAGCACTTCCGGTCGATCATGAGCGCGGCGGCCCCGATCGTGATCGCCGCGGGGTCCGACCCCTCCGAGGTGCCCACCGTCGAGGAGATTCGTGCCGCCGTCGAGAGTGCCGCTCCGGGTCCCGTGCCCGAGCGGACCGCGCAGGTCAGCACACTGATGCAGGCCCCGGAGCCCGTCGAGGCGGTCTCCGAGGGCCCGGTGGAAGCCATCGAGGACGCCTACGAATGGGCCTTCGCCAACGGCGCCACCGTGGTGTTCGTGCCATCGGACATCTCCGAGGCGCAGGTGGACGTGCGGGCCGTCTCCCGGGGCGGCTGGTCGGCCATGGAGCCCGGGGAGCGGGTCCTGACCGGCAGGCTGGCCGTCCGGGCGGTCCGCAACAGCGGCGTCGGCGGCCTGGGCCCGTCGCAGGTGCAGCGCCTGCTCGAGGAACGGAACGCCGGTGTGTCGCCGTTCATCGACGAGACGGAGGAGGGCTTCAGCGGCTCGGCCGCGGCCGACGGGATCGAGGCGATGTTCCAGATGCTGCACCTGCTGGTGACCGCTCCGCAGGTCGACGACCAGGCCTTCGCCGAGGCGCTCCAGGTCGGCGACATCCTCATCTCGCTGGCGGAGTCCGATCCCGACTGGATGACCTGGATCGCCTCCATCAAGGCCCGCCATCCCGACGCCTTCGAGTGGTTCGACCCGATCGCCTCGGCGGAGGCGCTCGCCGCCCTCACGCCCGAGTCGCTGCTGGACCGCTACCTGCGGCGCCTCGGCGACGTGGACGACCTGCTCGTGGCCGTGGTGGGGGACATCGACCGCGACACCGTGGCGGTCATGGCGCGCCAGTACATCGGCACGCTTCCCGCCGGTGAGGCCGACACGTTCGTCAACCGCCGCTCGGCCGAGCCGGCCGGGGTGGTGCGGCGCGAGGTGGTGCTGCCGCCGGACACCCAGAGCACCGGCGTGGACATCTACTTCGAGGCACCGAGCGATGAGGTGAACGTGGCGCTGGACGTGGCGGCGGCCGCCTTGGCGACGATCCTCGACGCCCGGCTGGTGGCCCAGGTCCGCGAGGACATCGGCGCCACCTACAGCGCCGGGACGCGGGTGTCGCCCGTCCTCACGCCCGAGCCCGGCGTCAGCGGGCTGATCGTTGCCTCCGGTGACCCGCAGTACATCGAGCAGATCCAGGTCACCATCGTCGAGATCCTGGCCGACCTGGTAGCCAACGGGCCGACCTCCGACGAGTGGGCGGAGGCGCTGGCGGTCCTGAACGCCGAGTACACCCACGAGGGCAACTCGGACTACCTCAACGCCGTGCTCCGGCGGGCCTACGCCCCCGACACCGAACTGCCCACGACGAAGCGGCTGTTCGAGGAGGTCGCCAATCTGGAGATCGGCGACGTGCAGGCCCTGGCGGCCGCCCTCTTCGACCTCGACCAGCGCATCGACATCATCACCGTGCTGGGCTAGGAGTCTCGGCAGGTCTCGCCGCTCGCGTCTCAGCCGTCGAGGCGGTCGGCATCCGGGTCAGGACCTTCGTCGGCGCTCGCCCACGTAGCAGCGCAGAGTTGGCCCAGCCACTCACGTTGCCGGTGACCGAGTGGTTCGCCCGGAAATACGCTCTCCACGAGCGCCTCCACCTGTTCGACGCGGCGCAGGTCCAGGTTGCGTAGGAGGCGCCGTGTGTCGTCCACGTCCGCGATTCGAGCGGCTCTGACCTTCATGGCCAGCATGTGCTCGCGTGACGCAACGACAACTTTCAAAGCAGGATGATCGAGAACGACCCGGCCGCGCGCATCGGGGACGGTCGGCATGTAGGCCGTGGCCTGCTCGTTGAGCCATGTGCTCGGCCAGTGTCGCTCACGTGCAATCTCTCGTACAGCGTTGATGATGGCGCTGTGGCCCTCCAGGATGGCGGCATCGATGTCGCGCGTGTGCTTGTCGGTGTCGTGTGCCATCGCCATGGCGGCGCCCCCGGCGATGTAGAGGCGCCCGTGAACACCTCGCCTTGAGAGCTTCTCTGCGAGTTCCAGTAGAGCGCCGCGAATCTCGCGACCACCGAGCGGTTCCATCACACGACCTGCAGTTCCCGCTCGGGCAGCCAGATCCCGTGCACCTCGAAGGCAGCGGGAGCCGTAAGCACCGCCCAGAACCGGTCGGAGGGGAACTGCTCGCCCGGATGCCAGAAGTCCCGCAGGTAGCGGCACGGGTCGAACGCCCAGTCCGGCGCGGGGATTCCGGCGTGATAGCAGACGTGCTCGGTGTAAGCGGCCAGGAAGGCGTCCCATCGCGTATCGAAACGCTCAGGCTCGGTGGCGACGAGCACGCGACGCTCCTCGGTGTCGGCGTGCTGCCACACGAGACCGAAATCATGGAGCACGATCCGCAACCGGAGGTTGTCGCCGGCTCGGCGCAGCGCCGGAACATACCGGTCCAGCGTGTTGGCGGTAATCGTCACGTCCACGTCACCATAACCCGACGAGATGAACTGTATCGCCGCGGCGCTCGATGCGCCGGATGGCGATCAGCCGACCGATCGCCTCGTCGAAGGCGTCCCTGGTGTTGGTTCCGACGCGTGCCCAGCCGAACAGGCGCGCCCATTCTCTGCGCAGGTCGTCGCATTGGAAGGCACCGCTCGCGTCGCGTAGGAGTTCGAGGATCGCCAACCTCAACTCGCCGGGCGGTACGTGGTGAACGTCGCGCCTCGGCGAGGACGGGCAGCGGGGCACCCGCACGACCGATATCGCCTCGCCGGGCAGATGAAGGAAGCCGTCGGTCTCCGCGATACCGCCTGCGTTGATCGATCTGTTGACCGAGCGCGAGAACGCCTGGCGAACCTGCTCGTTGCCGCGACCGTAACCCCATGTGCCCTAGATGTGGAGTATGGGGAGGTTGTCCCTGTATCGGTCCGGTTGCGTGGACACACGAAGCTGATCATCCTGCGGTGGCTCGGGCTCGGGTGGCGACTCGACCTCGAATAGTGACTCCGGCTCGTCCGCGGGCGGTTCTGGCAGATAGAAGCGCCAGCCAGCGTCAAGACGCGATTCGACAAGGTCGGGCTCCTGGGCGAACTCCAAGGAGCGGCTCCGAGTTTGCCGGAAGCAGAGGAGGCAGTTGCGGCCGGTGAGGTCGATGAGTTCATCGGCCCAGTCGTCGATCTGCTCGTAAATCACCGTCGATCGGACGAACTAGGCCTCAGTCGCGCTCGGCCAGCGGGACGTAGTCGCGCTCGGGGTGCCCCACGTAGAGCTGGCGGGGACGGGAGATGCGGGAGCTCTTGTCCAGCATCTCGCTCCAGTGGGCCAGCCAACCGGCGGTGCGGGGGATGGCGAACAGCACCGTGAACATGTTGGTGGGGAACTTCAGGGCCTCGTAGATCAGCCCCGAGTAGAAGTCCACGTTGGGATACAGGCGCCGGCTGATGAAGTACTCGTCGGCCAGCGCCACCTCCTCCAGCTTGAGGGCGATGTCCAGCAGCGGGCTGCGGCCCGCCAGCTGGAACACCTCGTCGGCGGCCTCCTTGATGATGCGCGCCCGCGGGTCGTAGTTCTTGTAGACGCGGTGGCCGAAGCCCATCAGCCGGTGCTTGCCGGCCTTCACCTCGGCGATGAACGGATCCACGTTCTCGTAGCTCCCGATCTCGCGCAGCATCGCCAGCACGGCCTCGTTGGCGCCGCCGTGGCGGGGCCCGTAGAGGGCCGCGCAGGCGGCGGCCACCACCGAGTAGGGGTCGGCGTGCGCGCTGCCGACGACCCGGGCGGTCGTGGTGGAGCAGTTCTGGCTGTGGTCGGCGTGCAGGATGAAGAGGATCTCCAGGGCTCGGCGGACCGCCGGGTGGCAGTGGTAGCGGGGCTCGGCCACGCGGAACATCATCGACAGGAAGTTGGAGGTGAAGTCCAGGTCGTTGTCCGGATAGACGAACGGCATGCCGATGGAGAAGCGGTGCGCGGCGGCGGCCATGGTCGGAACCTTGGCGATGAGGCGCACGATCTGGCGCATCCGCACCTCGGGATCCTCGATGTCCTTGGCCTCGGGGTAGTAGGTCGAGAGCGCGGCGAGCGACGAGACGAGAACTCCCATCGGGTGGGCGTCGTAGCGGAACGATTCCATGAAGCGCTTGCGGAAGTTCTCGTGGATGTAGGTGTGGTGGGTTATCTCGTCCCGCCAGTCGTCGAACTGCTCCGGCGTGGGCAGTTCGCCGAAGAGGAGCAGGTAGGCCACCTCGAGGTATGTCGATCGACGCGCCAGCTGCTCGATCGGGTAGCCCCGGTAGCGCAGGATTCCCTCGGCCCCCACGATCTGGGTGATCGAACTCTCGCCGATGGCGGTGTGGCTGAACGCATCGTCGGAGAACCAGATGTTGCCGAGGAGCTTGGCCCAACCGCCGGAGTCCACACCGCCGTTGAGGATGGGGATCTCGACCGATTCGCCGGTGCGGTTGTCAGTGATGGTGATGGACTCTGTCAAGACTCGCCCGCCTTTCCGGCGAGATGATACCGACAAACCCCCGGTCCGGTAAAGCCGCTGGCAGGCGGGCTACAGCGGCGTGTTGCCGTGGCGGTTGCCGGGAATCTCCTCCCGCTTGGAGGACAGCAGGGCCAGTGCCTCAGCCACCTCCCTGCGGGTGTCGGCGGGATCGATGACCGCGTCCACCGAGCCCCGCTCGGCGGCGCGGTAGGGGTTCAGCAGCCGCTCGGCGTACTCGTCCTCCAGCGCGGCCCGCTCGGAGGGGTCCGCCTCGCGGTGCAGGATCTCGGTGGCCCCCTTGGCCCCCATCACGGCGATCTCCGCGGACGGCCAGGCGAAGGCCATGTCGTTGCCCATGCAGCGGGAGTCCATCACGATGTAGGCCCCGCCGTAGGACTTGCGCAGCGTCACGCAGATCCTGGGGACCGTGGCGGCGGCGTAGGCGAACGCCAGCTGCGCACCGTGGCGGATCATCCCCCGCCACTCCAGGTCCTTGCCGGGCTGGAAGCCGGGGGTGTCCACGAAGGTCACGATGGGCAGGTTGAAGGCGTCGCAGAACGACACGAACCTCGCCCCCTTCTGGGAGGCGGCGATGTCGAGCGTGCCGGCCAGGTGCTGCGGCTGGTTGGCCACCATCCCAACGGGGTGACCGTCCACGGCGGCCAGGGCGGTCACCAGGTTCGGCGCCCAGCCGGCTCGCAACTCGATAAGGGCGCCGTCGTCGGCCACCGCCTCCAGTACGGCCCGCACGTCGTGTCCCCCCGTCGCCGAGGCCGGGAGGACATCGCACAGTTCCGGCGTGGCACGGTCCGCCGGATCGCCCGTGGGGAGGCGCTCGGAGATCTCGTCCACGTGCGGCGGCAGGAGCCGCAAGAGTTTCCCGACCGCGGCGGCGCCGGCGTCGCTGTCGGCCACGACCAGCGAGACCACGCCGCTGCGGGCCGCGTGCACCGCCGAGCCCCCGAGATCCTCCGCAGCCACCGGGACGCCGGTGAACTGCTCCACCATGGCCGGCCCGCTCACGAAGGCGAAGCCGTCGTCGACCATGACGACGAGGTCGGCTATCCCGAGCAGCAGCGCCGGACCCGAGAGCATGGGTCCGGTGACGCACAGCAGGATCGGCACCACCCCGGAGACCGACACCAGGGCGCGCGCCGCGATCCCCCAACCGTGCACCGACGTGATGCCGCCGGAGATGTCGGGTCCGGTCGCCGAGACGAAGCCGACGATCGGCAGCCTCTTCTCGAGCGCCGTCTCGACGGCCGCCTCGAGCAACTCGCCGACGTCCTGCGTTATCGCTCGGTTGGACTCGTCGGCGCCGAGTTGCACCACGACCGCGGGTCGGCCGCCGATGGTGTCGACCGCGGCCGAGACGTGCGAGCGGGCGCGGGCGCGGGCGCGCAGATCGACCGGTGGCATAGGGCTCGCGCCGAGGCTACCGGACGCCGGCACCCCTCCCGGCGGTACATGCCCGGCGGGAAGCTCGCCGCGTACCTAGAGTGTGAGGCCGGCAACGGGACGAGCAGGGGCGGTAGGCGGAGCAGTGTCGGTGGATACTCGTATCAGCGACTGGGTGGTCCAGCGCGTCCTGCGGCGCGTCATGGGCCCACTCGTCCCGCTGGCGGCGACGATCACGGCCCTGCTCGTGGGCGCCGCGATGGTCTGGGGTTTCGGCGGCGATCCCGTGGAGGGCTACCGCGCCATGTTCACCGGCGCCTTCGGGGGTATCAGCGAGTTCGCCGACACCACCGTGAAGGCGACGCCGCTGCTGCTCGTGGGGGTGGGGATCTGCATCGCCTTCCGAGCCTCGGTGATCAACATCGGTGGCGAGGGGCAGATCATCGCCGGGGCGCTGCTGTCCACCGTCGTGGTGCTGGCGCTGCCGGATCTGCATCGCGGGGCGCTCCTGCCGCTGGCGCTGATCGCCGGCGCGGTCGGCGGTGCCTGTATGGGCTTCATCCCGGGCGTGCTGAAGGCATACGCCAATGTGAACGAGATCCTCTCCACGATCATGCTCAACATCGTGGCGGGGTACATGATGCAGTACCTGCTGCTGGGACCGATGATCGACAAGGCGGCCGTGGAGGCCGGCAACCACATCGCCCAGACGAAGCGGTTGTCGGAGAATGCGGATCTCCCGATCCTTCTCGGGGACACGCAGATGAACCTGGGCATCGTGATCGGGGTGGCGGTGGCCATCGCCGTGTTCTTCCTGCTGTGGCGTACGTCGCTCGGCTACGAGATCCGGGCCGTCGGCGGCAGCAAGGACGCCTCCCGCTACGCCGGCATGAAGGTGGAGCGCAGGATCGTGCAGGCGCTGACGCTCAGCGGGATGATGTCGGGGCTCGGCGGCGCGGTGCTGGTGTTCTCCTCAGTGGCCCACCGGCTCAGCGTCGAGAGCGGTCCGGCGGGGTTCACGCAGCTGGCCGGGTTCAACGGCATCGTGGCGGCCCTCTTCGGGGGGCTGCACCCGCTGTGGACCATTCCCGCCGCCATCCTCTTCGGCGGCCTGCTGGTGGGGGCGAACGCCCTGCAGCGGGCCGTGCAGGTGGCGACGCCGCTGGTCGTGGCGCTCAGCGGGCTCGTGGTGGTGTTCGTCGTCAGCAGTGACCGGGCGGTGCGCTGGGCGCGCCGCGTCGTGGAGCAGTTCGAGGGCGGCGAGGGTTCGGACACCGGTCGCAGCGACGGCGCCGTCGCCCCGCCTGCTCCTTCGCCGTCCGGCGGTCAGGCAGGGGACCCATGATCGCCGGCCTCGCCTCCCTCGACATGGCGACCGTGGCGGTGTTCGCCCAGGCTCGCAGCGGCTGGAGCGGCTTCTTCACGCTTGCCACGCTGGTGGCCACCGTGGCCGCAGCCATCCGCCTGGCGACGCCGTATCTCATTGCCGCCGTCGGCGAGAGCGTCGGCCAGCGCAGCGGGGTGCTCAACCTCGGCGTCGACGGCGTCATGCTGCTGGGGGCTTTCGGCGCCTACTACACCGCGGTGCAGACCGGTCAGCCGTGGTACGGCCTGCTGGTGGGCCTGGGCATCGGCATGGCGATGGGGCTGGTCTACGCCTTCATCACCGTGACGCTCCACGCCGAGCAGGGCATCAGCGGCATCGGCATCTACCTGTTCGGTCTGGGGTTCAGCGACCTGCTCTTCCGCCAGCTCGTGGGCACCCCGCGCCCCATTCTGGGCTTCGACGGCGTGTTCGACTTCACGCTGCCCGAGGGCCGCCTGGAGATCGCCTACCCGGACCTCTACAACCACAGCCTCGTCATCTACCTGGCGTTCCTGCTGGTCCCCGCAGTGACCCTGCTCGTCAACCGCACCACGTTCGGGCTCAACATCCGGGCGGTCGGCGACACGCCCCAGGCTGCGGACAGCCTGGGCGTCAGCGTGGCCCGCACGCGCTACGGCACGATCCTGATCGGCAACACCCTCGCCGGGGCGGCGGGCGCGGTGCTGGCGCTGGAGAAGGGCATCTTCATCCAGAACATGACCAACGGCATGGGCTTCATCGCCGTGGCGCTGGTGTACTTCGGGGCGTGGCGACCGCTGGGCGTGCTCGCCGGGTCGCTGCTGTTCAGTCTGGTGACCGCCGCGGTGCTGCAGTGGAAGACGCTCGGCATCCTCAGCGGCGCGGCGGCGCAGCTCACCGAGATGGCGCCGGCGGCGGTCACGATCATCGCCCTGGTGGTCGTGACGCACCGCATCGGCGCACCCTCGGCGCTCACGCGGCCCTTCCGGCGCGGAGCCGAGCACTAGCAGGTCACCTCCCGATCATCTCGTTGCGAGGCCCTCGCGCGAGCAAGGGGCCGGGGAGTTCGGCGTCCCGAAGCGGGCCCGTCATCCACGACGAGCGTGGCGACCTCGCGCGAGTAAAGAGCCGGGGAGTTGGCGTAGTCTCTGGCAACCCGGCTGTCGCTTGCCGGGTCCGCATCGACGACAAGGGGGTCAAGATGAGAAAGCCCACACGACGCGCCAAGTCCTTCGGACTGCTGGCGGCGCTGCTGGCGATCGTGCTGCTGGCCGCGGCCTGCGGAGGCGACGACGAGGACGCGGCCACCGAAGCGCCGCCGCCGCCCGCGGAGACAGAGGCGCCCGCGGCGCCCGACGAGGCGCCGCCCCCGCCGCCGCCGGCGGAGCCGTCTGGGCCGTTGCGGGTGGCGATTGTGGCGCCGTCGGCGTCGAATGATCTGGCGTTCACGCAGAGCATCGTGGATGGTGTCGCGGCGTTGGGTGAGGCGCGCCCGTTGGAGGTGGAGGTCACGGACGGGACCTTCATCGTGGAGGATGCTGCGGTGGCGATCCGGGAGTACGCGGAGGCCGGGTTCGATCTGGTGATCGCGCACGGTTCGCAGTACGGCGGGTCGCTGCAGGAGATCGCGCAGGACTTCCCGGAGGTGTCGTTCGCGTGGGGGACGTCGAATGACACGTTCGGTTTGGCGAATGTGTTCGCGTATACGGCGGCGTCGGATCAGGGCGGTTATGTGCTCGGGTCGATGGCGGCGGCGTTGACCGACACGGGCGTGATCGGCGTTGTGGGGCCCATCGAGGTGGGTGACGCGAAGTTGTTCGTGGACGGTTTCGTGTCCGGCGCCGCTGCGCAGGACTCCAGCGTGGACGTGAACGTGGTGTACACGGAGTCCTTCAGCGATGTGGCCAAGGCGGCCGAGACCGCCGAGGCGCACGTCTCGCAGGGCGCGGACGTGATGACCGGCACGGCGCAGATGGTCGTGGGTGCCGTGGGCGTCGCTCAGCGTGAGGGCGCGGCGTGGTTCGCGACGCAGGCCGATCAGACGGAGTTGGCGCCGGAGATCGTGGTGGCTTCCCAGGTCTATGAGTGGGAGGTGGTCCTCTCGGAGATCGCCGATGCGATCGATCGGGGTGTGCTGGGCGGCGAGTCGTTCACGCTCACGCTGGCCAACGGCGGCCTGAATATTGCGGTCAACGACGCTTACGGCCTGTCGGCGGAGATCCGCCGGATCGGCGAGGACACCGTCGCCGGCATCATCGACGGCAGCATCAACACGATGGGCGAACCCGCCCCGGCGGAGCCGTCTGGGCCGTTGCGGGTGGCGATTGTGGCGCCGTCGGCGTCGAATGATCTGGCGTTCACGCAGAGCATCGTGGATGGTGTCGCGGCGTTGGGTGAGGCGCGCCCGTTGGAGGTGGAGGTCACGGACGGGACCTTCATCGTGGAGGATGCTGCGGTGGCGATCCGGGAGTACGCGGAGGCCGGGTTCGATCTGGTGATCGCGCACGGTTCGCAGTACGGCGGGTCGCTGCAGGAGATCGCGCAGGACTTCCCGGAGGTGTCGTTCGCGTGGGGGACGTCGAATGACACGTTCGGTTTGGCGAATGTGTTCGCGTATACGGCGGCGTCGGATCAGGGCGGTTATGTGCTCGGGTCGATGGCGGCGGCGTTGACCGACACGGGCGTGATCGGCGTTGTGGGGCCCATCGAGGTGGGTGACGCGAAGTTGTTCGTGGACGGTTTCGTGTCCGGCGCCGCTGCGCAGGACTCCAGCGTGGACGTGAACGTGGTGTACACGGAGTCCTTCAGCGATGTGGCCAAGGCGGCCGAGACCGCCGAGGCGCACGTCTCGCAGGGCGCGGACGTGATGACCGGCACGGCGCAGATGGTCGTGGGTGCCGTGGGCGTCGCTCAGCGTGAGGGCGCGGCGTGGTTCGCGACGCAGGCCGATCAGACGGAGTTGGCGCCGGAGATCGTGGTGGCTTCCCAGGTCTATGAGTGGGAGGTGGTCCTCTCGGAGATCGCCGATGCGATCGATCGGGGTGTGCTGGGCGGCGAGTCGTTCACGCTCACGCTGGCCAACGGCGGCCTGAATATTGCGGTCAACGACGCTTACGGCCTGTCGGCGGAGATCCGCCGGATCGGCGAGGACACCGTCGCCGGCATCATCGACGGCAGCATCAACACCGGTTCCTAGAACCGAGCCGGCGGAGGCGGGTCGCGGGTATCCCCGACCCGGCTCCCGGCCGGCTGCAACCCGGCCGACGAAATCGAGGAGATCCGGCATGACGGAGCGATCCCGCACATGAGCCCTGCCCCGCTGCTGCAGATGCGCGGGATCACCAAGCAGTTCCCGGGCGTCCTGGCCAACGACGCCGTCGACTTCAACCTCGAGGCCGGCGAGGTGCACACTCTGCTGGGAGAGAACGGAGCGGGCAAGAGCACGCTCATGAAGATCCTCTACGGCATGTACCGCCCCGAGGCCGGCGAGGTCTTCCTGCGCGGGCAGCGGGTCGCGATCGACTCCCCGTCGGTGGCCATCGAGCACGGTATCGGCATGATCCACCAGCACTTCATGCTGGTGCCGCCCCTCACCGTCACCGAGAACGTGGCGCTGGGACTGCAGTCGAGCCGGCGCCCGCTCACCGATCTGCCGACGGTGGCGAACCGGATCCGCGAACTCTCCGAGACGTACGGGCTGCGCGTCGACCCCGACGCCCCCATCTGGCAACTCGCCGTTGGGGAGCGCCAGCGGGTGGAGATCCTCAAGGCCCTCTACCGGGAGGCGACCATCCTGGTCATGGACGAACCCACCGCGGTGCTGACCCCCCAGGAGGTGGACGAGCTGATCGTCGTCCTGCGCCGCATGGTTGCCGACGGTCGGGGCCTTGTCTTCATCTCGCACAAGCTGCACGAGGTGATGGCCGTGTCGGACCGCATCACCGTGCTGCGCGACGGCCGCGTGGCCGGGGAGACGACGCCAGCGACCACCGACCGGGCCGAACTTGCCCGCCTGATGGTCGGGCGCCCCGTGCAGATGGTGCCCGACCGCCCCGACGTGCGACTCGGCGAGACGCTGATGCAAGTGAGAGACCTGCACGTGCTGAGCGACCGGGGCGACGAGGCGGTGGCGGGGATGTCCTTCGACGTGCGCGCCGGGGAGATCCTGGGACTCGCCGGGGTCTCCGGCAACGGGCAGTCCGAGTTGGCTCAGGCGATCGCCGGTCTGCGCCCCGTCACCGAAGGCCGCGTCCGCATCGCCGGGGCGGACGTCACCGGGAG